>JBFELW010000460.1:0-2229 GCA_041551995.1 Paenisporosarcina sp. | reverse complement strand
TGAATGCAGTGTCTAAAGATTGAACATCGGTAAACGATTTTAAGTTAGTATGATATTAAGTCATGGAAGTTTAAATTTATTAAAAAGGAGTCTATAACATGCCGGTCATCAAATACACAACATACATAGAAGCACCCATCGCACGTTGTTTCGATCTTGCAAGAGATGTTGACGTACACACAAAAACCACATCAACTACCAAGGAAAAGGCGGTGGCAGGAGTAACAAAGGGGTTGCTCAATAAGGGGGATTCGGTTACCTGGGAAGCTACTCATTTTGGGGTTAGACAGAGACTAACAGCTCAGATTACTGAAATGAATGCCCCTTATACTTTTACAGATGTACTTGTTAAAGGGGCTTTTCATTCCTTTACACATACCCATACATTTATGGAAAGCGATTCAGGAACAATAATGGAGGATATCTTTGATTATAAATCACCATTAGGCATCTTCGGACAACTAGCGGACCGTTTATTCTTAGAGAGATATATGAGAAATTTCATTGTGTCTCGTGCAAATGAACTAAAGAAGATAGCGGAAAGAATTGAATGAGAGGGTCTTCTATCTAGAAGCCCTCTATTTTAGATCTTTCACCATATGATGAAAAGTACCACCATAAATCGTCCAAGGTTCAGCGACTCGATAACCGACACGGTTATACAATCGGATAGCGGCTTCCTTTTCCAGTTCGACGTTCAAGGTTAATTTTGAAAACCCTTCTTCTCTAGCTATGTCCTCAGCATGCTTAAGCAATAAACCTCCAATACCTTGTCCGCGAAAATCTGAATCCACACACACGGTATCGATATAAAACTCATCACGATGAGCTTCAGGTGGAATGATGATTTCTTCACCAGTTTTATTTCGTAACCATTGGACTAAATTGGCATCAAGTTCAATGGCTTTTATTCCTGAATAAAGAACCATGCAAGCCGTAACAGTATAGTCGTGCTCTACCACAATCGTTTGTAAATAAGAGTGTCGATTATCCTCACGTTTAAACAAACCCATTAATTCTCGACGAACAGCATGAGGTTCCGTTTCACCAGTCATTTGTTCAGAAATTTCTCCAATCGCTTCTATGATTAGAGGTACAGCCATCTCAGCATCTGACGGCTTAGCTCTTCGTATATGTAGTTTCAACGTCTTCAACTCCTTATCTTCACTATAACAAAAGGTGCCAGTACACATACAATTCAAGACAATTTCAACGTTGTCTGATTGTTTATGTACGGACACCATAATGACTATATGCTAGTTAATACGCCGGCGAAACAACTGGCTAGTAACATGGCAACAATAAGTGCTGCCATTGCCCAATCACGTCTCGTAATTGATATAGGTTCATAATAGACAGAACGATGCTCACCAGTGAAGCCACGAGCTTCCATGGCAAAAGCAGAACGTTCAGCTCGGCGAACAGCACCCGCTAGCAGTGGGATTAACACTCGTTTCAACCCAATCAATCGTTGCCATAACCGTTTTTCTTCACCAATCCCTCTCAAGCGATGGGCATGACGTATTTGAATAAATTCTTCTTTTACAACAGGTAAGAATTGATAGCCGACCATTACACCGTAAGCAAGTTTTGGAGATAAACGAAGCTGTTGCATTAAGCTCATGACAAATTTCACCGGATCTGTTGTAAACGCGAATAACATAGACATAGACGAAAAGGCGAAGACCCTGAAAGCCAAAGATAACGCCGTATTCCACTGAACGTCCGTTACTTCAAATCCATTCCAAGTAAAAATAACGGTACCACTTGTATCAGCGGCAAAAAGAACAGTGGTCCATAAATACCCGATAGCTGTAAATCCTATTGGAATCATAAACAAAAACCATATTTTCCAGTTCACTCGACTGAAAAGTAGTTGTAGAACAATAACCCCCACGAAGAATAAGAAAGGGGTCCACGGATTAAAAAACCAAGCTAGAGTTAGCATTGAAATAAGGACTAGGATGAATTTCAAACTAGGGTTCATGTCGTGTAACCACGTGCGACTAGACATGAACACTCACCTCAAATGGTGAAACGAGTTGATGATCTTTCAATACATCCACGTGATGCCAGAATTCCTCATTTTTAAAACGACCTGTCAGTTCACCGTTATTTAATAAAATGATGGTGTCTGCAATGGCGGCAGCAAAAGTCATATCATGCGTTACGATTAACACAGCGAATCCTTCTTTAGCACGTGCATCGATTAAGTAAAACAATTCTTCT
>JBFELW010000459.1:0-2248 GCA_041551995.1 Paenisporosarcina sp. | reverse complement strand
TTAATTTTAGAGTTTATGCTATTTGATCGTGGCCTTTCACCTTATTGGTGGTTTTTATTTATTACTTTTGTGGGGCTACAATTAATGAGAATTTGGGTAATTACTTCTCTTGGTAGATTTTGGAATACAAAGATTATCGTTTTACCAGGAGCCAATGTCGTCAAAAAAGGGCCATTTCGCTTTATACGACACCCAAATTATGTTGTGGTTACTTTCGAAATACTAGTCATCCCTTTCTTGTTTAGTGCGTATTTTACTGCCATATTATTTACTTTATTAAACTTCTCAATATTATACATTCGCATCCCAATAGAAGAAGCAGCTTTAAGGGACGTGACTGATTATAAAGAAGTATTTTAAGATTGGTTTTAAACGCAAATGAGTGAGTGACAAACCGTCACTCACTCATTTATTTCTATGGATGTAAATATACTGAAGTAAAAAGTGTAGAAAAGTCACAAGAATTCAGAGGTTATTACTTTTCAAATATAATTTCCCCGGCAATAATAGTTTTGACTACCTCTACATCTAACAATTGTTCATCTGGACCTACAAATAAATCCCGGTCAAAAATAGTGAAGTCTGCATCGAAGGTAGATTCAATCATCCCTCTTTGTTTTTCTTTTCCAATTGCATATGCACTTCCAATGGTATATAACGAAACGGCTTCAAAACGGGTAAGTTTTTCCTCGGGTTGATAGCCCTCATGCGTTTCTCCAGGATTCTTTCTTGTAACCGCTGCATATAAACCGATACGTGGATCTACATTTTCAATAGGAGAATCCGACCCACCACTGCAAACTATTCCTTTATCAAGAAGCTTTCTCCATGCATACGCCCATTCCAAACGATGTTTTCCTAACCTTTCTTTGACCCAAGGGAAATCAGATGTCACAAAACTAGGCTGAATATCGAGTACAATATCTAATTTTTTCATACGTTCCACTAAATCAGCTCTTAATATATTTGCATGAATTAATCGATCTCTCTTTCCGGCCGGCACTGGGTATTTTTCAATCGCATTTATGATCATTTCCATTCCTAAATCGCCAATAGCATGAACAGCCACTGCTTCATCATATTCACGAGCTCTTGCTACAAGTTTATTTAATTCATCTTGCGAATGAATAGCTAAACCATTTGTAGTTTCATCATCCGAATAAGGTTTACTAAGTAAAGCTGTACGTCCACCAAGTGCTCCATCAATAAACATTTTCATTGCGCCTGGCTCAATCCATGGTTCATCATATAACGCATCCCGAACCATCCCATCAAAAACAAGATGATGTCTCAGTAAATGCACTCTAAATTTCTGATGTTTCCCAATTACCGTTTTAAAAGCTTTAAGCGTCTTATTATGATCTCCGTAATAACTCATATCTTCTGTATGTACACCTGTAAAGCCTAGCTGAAGTAAATCTTGCACAGCAACTTCTAGAGAAGTGACTAATTGTTGAACACTTGTCTCAGGAATATGTTTGAATATCAAATTCTGCGCACCATCCATTAAATACCCTGTCGGTACTCCAAACTCATCCCGCATAATTACTCCATCTTCAGGGTCGACCGTATCTTTTGTAATCCCTGCAATTTCAAGCGCTCTAGAATTCACTAACATAGCATGACGACATATGCGTTTTAACACAAGTGGATTGGTTGTAATCTCGTCCAATTCAGTCCGGTGTAGAATTTTTTGGTCCGGGAAGTTGTTTTCATTCCACCCCTCAGCAACGATCCACTCCTCGGAATCTCGATTGCTCACAACTTTTTTTAATTCCTCAGTCATAGTTTCAGCTGAAGAATAGACAGAAAGGTCAATATGGCGTAATTTATCTCCGTGACCAATCATATGAATGTGACTGTCAACAAAACCTGGGTACACAAATGCCCCCTCCAGATTGACATGTTCACTGCTCCTATTCTTTAAGTCCTCAAACGAGCCTGTTGTAACAATCTTTCCATCTTCAATTAAAACGGCTTCCACTGTATCAGTTGGATTTTTCATCGTATAAAACGTCGCATTATATAGTAGTTTTTTCATTATTTCACACCTCATTTATTATGATTATATCTTCTAAGAGTGTTTACCCAAAAATGAGCAAGACTAGCATAGCATATTTGGTGTTCTGTTAGAACGTGAGAATAAGATCAAGCTAGATTGGCACACATACCACTTTTCTTATTGGCTAGCTCCATATCCCAGCTCAGAGATCCATTTTCAGACATTCAGTCGAAATCAGATTTCGAT
>JBFELW010000458.1:0-2257 GCA_041551995.1 Paenisporosarcina sp. | reverse complement strand
CTTGTTGCACGGTGACCTTCATACAGGGTCTGTGTTTATTGACCAACAGGAAACAAAAATCATTGACCCAGAGTTCGCGTTTTACGGACCGATGGGCTACGATATCGGAAATGTGATGGCGAATCTTATGTTTGCATGGGCTCGTGGACATGCTATGAACGAGCAAGATTTTACGAGCTGGACTGAACATACATTGGTGGATGTAATTGAACAATTCACGTTAAAGTTCAATAAAACATGGGATAGGTATGCAACAGAGTTAACGGCTCAAAATCAAGACTTCAAAGATGACTATTTACGGAATGTATTAAAAGATACAGCTGGTATGGCTGGACTTGAGCTAGCCCGTCGAATTGTAGGATTGGCAAAAGTGAAAGATATCACAACGATTGAACCTATCGAAAAACGATTACAGGCTGAACGTATTTGCTTACGTGTAGCTATTGAATTAATCATGCATCCAGAACAATTTGAGTCTGGAGAATCTTATATTGTGGCGATTCAAAATGCACGTCAGGAGGAAAGTAAATGAATGAACCTTTAAATCCGATTGAATGGAAAAACGATACATTAGTTTTACTCGATCAAACGAAGCTACCAAATGAAATTGTCTATGAAGAAATGAATACAGTAGAAGACGTTTGGGATGCCATTGTGACCATGAAAGTTCGGGGGGCACCAGCAATTGGTGTTGCCGCTGCTTACGGTTTGTACCTAGGTGTGCGAGATGGAGACACGGATTTAGCAAAGGAAGTGCTAAAGCACGCTGATTATCTGGCTACTTCACGACCAACTGCCGTCAATTTGTTTTGGGCATTGGATCGAATGAAGGCAGTAAAAAACGAGAATTTAGTAGAAGCATTGCTTGAGGAAGCGAAAGCGATCCATAAAGAAGACGAAGCCATTAACCGCGCAATTGGCGAAAATTTATTAACTGAACTTCAAGATGGTATGGGCATTTTAACGCATTGTAATGCGGGTGCTCTTGCCACTTCAAAATATGGAACGGCTACAGCGCCTATGTATTTGGCAAAGGAAAAGGGCTGGAACTTCAAAGTATATGCGGATGAAACACGTCCACGTCTTCAAGGATCCACTTTAACGGCTTTAGAATTAAGTCGGGCAGGGATTGATGTCACGGTTATTACAGATTCCATGGCCGCTATGGTGATGTCCCAAGGGAAAGTACAGGCAGTCATCGTCGGATGTGACCGAGTTGCGGCAAACGGCGATACGGCAAATAAAATCGGAACACTAGGTGTATCTATACTTGCGAAACATTATGGCATTCCATTTTATATTGCAGCACCAACACCAACGATTGACTTACAAACACCAACGGGAGCAGAAATCCCAATAGAAGAACGCGATAAATCAGAAGTGATAGAAGGGTTTGGTCGATTAACTGCACCAGCTGATGTCCAAGTATATAACCCGGCGTTTGATGTGACGCCAGCGGATAATATCACAGCGATTGTCACAGAAAAAGGCATTATTCGAGCACCATTTAAAGAAAATCTAGCGAAACTCATGGGGTGAAGCATATGTTTATGAAAGAACGGCAAGCGGTGGTCGACTATTGTAAATTGATGATGGCAAGAGGTTTGACGAAAGGCACCGGTGGAAATATCAGTATTTTTGACCGGAATTCTGGCTATATGATCATTAGTCCAAGTGGAATTGACTATGATGTTTTGACGGCTGAAGATGTCTCAATCGTAGATTTGAAAGGGAACCTCGTAGCTGGCGAGAAAAAGCCTTCTAGTGAATTCCCGATGCATGCCATTTTCTACGCAAGACGAGACGATATAAATGCAATCGTTCATACACATTCACCATTTGCGACGACAATTGCTTCCCTTCGCTGGGACTTGCCGGCAGTATCCTATTTAGTGGCGTTTGCTGGTAAGAATGTAAGATGTGCTTCTTACGCAACGTTTGGAACGCAGGAACTTGCTGAACATGCGTTTGAAGGGATGAAAGATCGGAAAGCAGTCTTGCTCGCTAATCATGGTTTACTTGCAGGTGCTACAAATATAGCGACTGCTTTTGCAGTAGCTGAAGAAATCGAGTTTTGTTGCGAAGTGTATACACGTACCAAAGCTATCGGTGAACCTGTGATTTTAGAGGATGCTGAAATGGATGTAATGGCTGAAAAGTTTAAGTCATATGGTCAGAAATAATGGGATGCCCTTCGTTTTTTCGAAGGGTTTTTTTATACCCAAGTTGGGTGCGGCCGAAATTGTATCTTCGGCCG
>JBFELW010000457.1:0-2260 GCA_041551995.1 Paenisporosarcina sp. | reverse complement strand
GAAGAGAATATCTTGAACTACTACAAAGTGGATGGAAAGCTTTACTCAATGCCATTCAACTCTTCGACACCGGTCATGATCTACAATAAAGATGCCTTTAAAGAAGCCGGGCTGGACCCAGAAAAAGCACCGGAGACGTTCTCGGAAGTAATTGATGCAGCAGCACAAGTGAAAACGGAAGAAATGTTTGGATTTTCAATGCTGACATACGGATGGTTCTTTGAGCAACTTGTTGCGACTCAAGGTGGGCTCTACGTGAATGAAGATAACGGTCGTTCAGGAGACGCGACAGAAGCGCTATTTAACGGTACTGAAGGACTTAACGTTTTCAACTTTTTGGATACGATGAATAAAGCAGGTACGTTCGGAAATTATGGAACGAACTGGGATGATATTCGGGCTGCATTTTCATCAGAAAAAGTAGCCATGTATATGGACTCATCCGCTGGTGTTGCTGGTGCAATAGCGAATTCACCATTTGAGGTTGGCGTTGCTTACATTCCTCATGCAGATGATATTGAACGGAATGGGGTAGCAATTGGAGGCGCATCACTTTGGATGTCAAAAGGTATTGCTGAAAATGAACAAGAAGCAGCATGGGAATTTATGAAATATCTAACAACTCCTGAAGTGCAAGCAAAATGGCATTTAGATACTGGCTACTTTGCCATTAACCCAAGTGCTTATGATGAAGAAAATGTTAAAGCGAAATGGGAAGAGTTTCCTCAGTTTAAAGTGACGGTTGAACAATTACAAGACACATTACCAGGTCTTGCAACTCAAGGTGCGCTTATCTCCGTATTCCCAGAGTCAAGACAGCAGGTTGTCACTGCATTAGAAGACCTCTATCAAGGTAAGGATCCCCAAGAGGCACTTGATCAGGCTGCTGAGGGTACCAATCGGGCAATGGAGATTGCTAACAAAACGAAATAGGCATATACCAATATAATAGTAAAGTGGCGGCCGAAATTGTATCTTCGGCCGCCTTTTTAATTTTAATAAGGATTTAATTCTTTTATTTCCAAAAAAGCAGGGTTTAGGATAAGGTTATCGAAAGTATAAAGACATATGTTAATAGGAGATGGTGACGGATGAGAGTGGAATATGCATATAAGCATTTGGAGCGGGATCAGGATTTGCCTAACCTTCGTGAGGCACTTTTAGAGAATGTGCTAGCGGATTTGACTGAAGACGAAAATGTGTTGGCGATTTACCTTGCCGGTTCGTTAGGGAGAGGCGATTTCGATCGTTTTTCAGATATTGATTTACATGTAATTGTAGCGCCTGAAATGAAACAGGCCTTTATTAAAAACAAACGTAAACGTGCTTCCAATTGGGGTAATGTGTTATTTTATGAGGGTGGTTCCGAAGAGTCTCCTGTCGTGGTATCTCATTTTGATTGTTTTATAAAAGTGGATAGTTGGTATAAGACGCTGGATGAGGTGGTTCCCTCTGTTTGGTTAAAGGGGATCAAGCCTTTATATGATCCTTCTAACATTCTTGCGTCCTCATTAGAGGAAATAGCCAAGCTACCAATCAACCTTGAACAGGATGATGTTTCATTCTGGAAGACGAAAGTACTCGCTTTTCTTCATGAAACGTACCGTGCTTCAATGAGACATGAGATGTATTATGCACTTTCTAACCTAGACCGCGTACGCTGGCTAATTGCTGACGGGTGGTATATGGAAATGGACAAGCATTTGGATAGTTCCTATGGTGTATGGTCTAAAGTGGAAGGGGATAGGAGCCAATTACAGGATTGGCAGCTATCCCTATTAGCATCGTGGGCATGTGGACGGGATTCAGGTGAGATCATGCAAACGATAGAAAGTATGTATCCAGAGTTGTTACGCTTGAATAAGGTCTTGTGCCAAAAAGTAGATATGGATAATGAAGAAGAGACGTTTAAGAGAATTATTCATATGGTAATTTAAACGTATTTAGAGGTGGAGTCTATGTTAACGATTCAATGCACGAAAAAACTAGCAGATTACATAAAGAAGGATATATCAAAGAAGCCTAATGAGGGTCTAGATATGTTTTATTCCTGGCATTCACATTTGTTTCTGATACAACGCAAAAAGTATATAGTTGTCATGAATAGTCTAACACGCTACAATTTCGTGCTAGGTCCTCTTATGGCTAAGGACCTGAAGGGTTTGGATAACATGATTTTGGACGGGGTTCGACAAAACTTGGAGGCTGACCGGGTCAGTGAAGAATTGATTGACTTATATTGTAAAGAAATGCATGGAAT
>JBFELW010000456.1:0-2265 GCA_041551995.1 Paenisporosarcina sp. | reverse complement strand
CGTTTAATTCTTCTAACCAATCAACTGCATCCCCTTGTTGGAAAAATAACTGAAGTGAAAATGCGTATTGTTCTAAATATTCTTCTGCCATTCTTAAGTCATATTCATCTATTGTATATAACTCAGACTCAAATACAAATTCTTCAAGTAAAGAATGAACAAGTTTCACTAATGTTTTTGCTAAATTTAATAAACTGTCTGTTTTTTGAATATGTTGACGTTCTCCACTTTCACCATGCGAATGAATTAACAGTTCTTTAAAGAAGTCATCATGTGTATCTTGTAGAGTTTCCATTAACTTCAGTGTTTTTTCACGAACACCTTCCCCATCTATGCGGTCAATTAGGGATACAAGTGTTTGACTTTGCACTTCATACGTTAACGCACGTTGAGCTGCATGCTCCAGCAAATGTCCTTCATCTAACACAATCATCGAAACATCAGGTAGTAATGGTAATTGCCCTTCACGAACACGAGATTCTTTTGTCCAAATATGCTCCATTAAGAAGTCATGGGAACAAATGATTAAATCTGCAGCCCCACGGTAGTTTTGTCGGTGTATAGTTTGACCACAACGGTTGCGAATATCACACACTGCACATTGTTGAATCGGATGATAGTTTACTTTCTGCCAATCTTCGTCACTTACATTTGGAAAGGCGCTTCGCTCTCCATAAGGAAAAATTGTTTGCATAGACTGGTGTCCATAAACGAAATCTGGAATACCATCCTCAATTTGTTCAATAAAGTCATCGTCATTCGTTTTCTGCTCATGTTCCAACCTTTTTAAGCACAGGTATTGATTACGTGATTTTGCTAGACGTACATCAATATTCCAACCTAATGTGTCTTGGAGTTTTTGAATATCGCCTTCTTTTTTCACCAACTGATCAATGAGCGTCTCATCGGCACATGAAATTAATGCGGGCTTACCTGTATATCGAGCATAGGTGATGGCGGGAAGTAAATACGCAATCGTTTTTCCCGTTCCTACCCCAGCTTCTGCAAATAATACACTTTTCTCTTTCAATGCTTTTTCAATTTGGAATGCCATAAAGATTTGTTCATCTCGGCATTCAAACCCTTTTTCAGGTAATTCATCGTATAGGACGTCACCCATCCAATCACCAAGTGATTCAAAAAATGAGCGATCCTTTGTTAAGGCAAAAGGTAATGTTTGTTTCATGCTATTCCCCTTTCGAATGACAAAGAAACGGATAGGGCGTACCTATCCGTTTATGTTGCTATCTTCGTACAAATTCATGTATGCACTATTCACGAGGTTTCTTTATGCCCCAATATTGATAATAATTGGTCTCAATAAAACCGTTGAATAATTTACGCTTCTTGGTGGCTCTTCGTCCATATAAGTTTTCAAAGTTGCTCATTGACGAAAGTATATATACAGACCATGATGGATGATTGTCCATTATTTGTCCCATATCTCCAATCATCTCTTCGATGACATCCTTTTCACCAATACGTTCGCCGTATGGTGGATTTCCAATCATTACACCATCAAGCGACGGGGACCAAAAATCACGTAATTGACGTTGTTTCCATTGGATGAGATCAGCAAAACCAGCTTCCACTGCATTGTTAGATGCAATGTTAATCATGCGAGGGTCAAGATCAGATCCTGTAATATCCAACTGTTGATCGTAGTTAGCTAAATCTTCAGCTTCTAATCGAACTTCGTCCCATATTTTTTTGGACATCCATGGCCAGTCTTCACTAATGAAATCACGATTATACCCTGGTGCCAAGTTCTGCCCTATCATAGCGGCTTCAATTGGAATTGTACCAGAACCACAGAACGGGTCAACAAATGGACGATTCGGATTCCATTTCGATATATAAACAAGGGCTGCTGCAAGTGTTTCTTTTAAAGGTGCCTCTCCTTGTTCCGTACGATATCCTCTTTTATGAAGTCCGACACCACTCGTATCGATACTTAATTTCACCACATCTTTTAATATACTCACTTCAATTTTAAATGTTGCACCAGACTCGTCCAAAAAACCGATTCGTTTATGTGCTAACTTTAGTCGTTCGACAATTGCTTTTTTAACAATCGCTTGGCAATCGGGAACACTAAACAATTTGGATTTCACAGATTTACCTTGAACAGGAAAAGCTGCATCTACAGGTAAATATTGCTCCCATGGAATTGCTTTAGTTTGTTCAAATAATTGGTCAAATGTAGTGGCTTTAAAATCCCCGGCAATTATTTTAACTCGATCCGCAACACGTAGCCACATGTTG
>JBFELW010000455.1:0-2267 GCA_041551995.1 Paenisporosarcina sp. | reverse complement strand
GTCTTGTATAACACCGTCGACAGTTAATACAGCAATTCGACTTGACATATCGCCTTCTTCTAATACGGTTTCGATGTATTCAGATTCAGCCATAGCAAACATTTCTTCAAAGTTAGACGACCAGTTGTTGCTAAATGCAAAAGAAGCGATATTAGCAACAGTAGATAATCCCAATAAAAGTGCAGCTGCACCTAATGCAATCCAACGTTTAGTATTCATTTTTTGTTCCTCCTGATTCTTTCTTTCAATTTGGTTCAACACGACAAATAACACTCTGTTGTGCGTTGTCAGCACTTCTCCTTCATCTCGTTTGAGCTTCCACTTTGTAATACGATTTACATGTAGAAATGTTTCATCTCATGCTAAAATAGCGACAAGTAATCAAGGAAGGGGTCCAAAACAATGTCCGAACGCACACGTATTTACATATACTCCAAACACGATGAAAAAAGCCTAAAAAATAAAAATACCCTCTCTGAAACAATAACTAAGTTTGGATTCACACTGGTCAAAGACGATAAAGACGCCAACATAATTATAAGCTTAGGTGGCGATGGATCATTTCTACAAGCAGTTCGAAAATCCGGTTTTAGACAAGATTGCTTATATGCGGGTGTTTCAACAACTGGTTCCTTAGGTATGTATTGTGATTTTCATTATAATGATTTGGAAGCGATGATAAAAGATGTCCAAAATGCAGAAATCGAAGTACGTCGCTACCCCATTCTACAAGTTATTGTAGATGATAATCCACCTTTTTATTGTTTAAATGAATTTAGCATTCGTTCAAACATTATCAAAACATTTGTACTTGACGTGTTTATCGACGACTTGCATTTCGAAACGTTTCGTGGAGATGGGATGATTATTGCAACGCCTACAGGCAGTACTGCCTATAATAAGTCCGTAAATGGGGCAGTTGTTGACCCCTTACTCCCTTGCTTACAAGTAACAGAACTTGCCTCTGTAAACAGCAATAAGTTTCGGACTCTCGGTTCTTCTTTCATCTTAAGTGGAAAACGAGAATTGACGCTAAAATTACACCAAGATGGGAATGTCTTTCCAACGATGGGTATGGATAATGAATCTCTAAGTATTCAGCATGTTGGAACCGTAAAATTTCAGTTAAGTGACAAGATAGTTAAAACGGTTAAATTAAAGAATAATTCATTCTGGGAAAAAGTGAAAAGAACGTATTTATGAAATAGTTTTAACTTTGAACAGACCGTTTAACCTTACTTTAGCCAGTTAATTAAAGCCTCATACCATAAAAGCAGATGAGTTGATTCTCATCTGCTTTATTTTAGACTAATTTCTTTTCTCTTCTTTATACGAGCTTCCATAACCTTAGAAAATGTGAATAAAAGAAGAGCTATCCATATGAGAGAAAACGAAATTAAGTCTATCGTATTAAAGGTCTCTCCATAAATTATTACGCCTAAAAACAACATAGAAGTTGGTGCGATATATTGTAAAAATCCAATCATATAAAGCGGGATTTTTTGAGCACCTTTTGTAAATAGCAATAATGGAACCGCAGTTGCTACCCCCGTTAATACAAATAAGATGTCTGTCTGTAAAGTGTCATGAAATAGAGTGGCTTTATTCGTAACAAATAAATACAGGTAAAATAGTAAGGCGAAGGGCAAAATAAACATGGTTTCAATTGTTAACCCTCTTAAAGCATCTAGCTTTATTGTTTTTTTCATTAAGCCATAGAGTGCAAAACTGACGGCCAACGCAAATGCGAGCCAAGGAAATTTCCCATAAGAAATGGTTAAAATTATTACACCTATTGCTGCGATAATAAATGCTAATTTTTGAGCTTTTGATAGGCTTTCTTTCAAGAAAATAATTCCAAGTAAAACTGAAATTAATGGATTAATATAATATCCTAAACTAGTTTCCACTAAATGATTGGTATTCACAGCATATATATATAAAAACCAATTTACGGAAATTAAAACTGAGGCAAAAAACAAACTCCAAAATGCTTTAGGATTTTTCCATAATGCAATAAAGTCTGCCTTTAACGTCGGACCCTTCTTCATCAGTAAGACAATAAGTAAAGTGAATAGAAACGCCCATACAACACGACTCATTAGGATTTCAATACTGGAGACATGATTTAACTCTTTCCAGTAAATTGGTAAAACACCCCACACCAAATAGGCTCCAATGGCCAATGCCATTCCTTTTCTTTCCTCCGACAATCCATCACCTCATTCTTTTGCCACTCGAAATATTAGTCTTATTATAGATTCCAT
>JBFELW010000454.1:0-2272 GCA_041551995.1 Paenisporosarcina sp. | reverse complement strand
TGGGCTAACATAAGGCCTGCTACACCACCACCTATAATCAAAACATCAAACATTTCCCGCACCAACTTTACATTAAGTTTACAGTTGTCTTGACACTATTAATGACATAAAGATACAGTGAATACAAGTAGAAAATCTTACTTTGTTATATGAAAGGTGAAAAAATCATGATTTATTTGGATTATGCAGCTACATCCCCAATGAGAAAACAGGCCATAGACGCTTATGTTGAGGTAGCGATAGAAGCTTTTGGGAACACGCAAAGTCTGCATGATGCAGGATCAAAAGCCGCAGAATTTTTAAGCTCCTGTCGAGATGCTTTTGGTGAATATCTTAATGTGCGAGGTGCGGGAATTTATTTTACCGGAAATGCTTCAGAAGGAAATCAACTCGCGATTCGATCGATCTTAAGAGGGCGGCCAAAAGAGTGCAATGAAATCCTAACCACCCACATGGAACATGCATCTGTATTGACAACACTGCATGAACTAGAAAAAGAAGGCTATCGGATATGTTATGTACCTGTTGACCACAATGGAATAGTGGATAGAGGGAAATTGAGGGAAGAGATAAGTGAACGAACTGCAATGATCGTGATGCAACTGGTCAATTCAGAAATGGGTGCAATTCAACCCATCAAAGAATGTGTGACAGTTGCGAAAGCTCATGGAGTTCCTGTACATAGCGACATTGTTCAAGCTTTTGGTAAAATACCTGTTGACCTTATGTCGCTAGGTGTAACATCTGCGGTTCTTTCCGCTCATAAAATTGGTGGACCAAAAGGGGTAGGAGTAGTCTATATGAATCCATCGGTCCACTGGGAATCAGCTTTTGAAGGCACAACACATCAACAAGGATTTCGAGCAGGAACAGTCGATATTCCAGGAATCGTGGCAGCAACAATAGCAGCTAAGTTTGCAAGGGAAGAACAAGAAGTTTCTTATATCCATGCACAGATGCTACAGCAATATGTAATAGACCACCTACATCCTGAAATGAGGATTGTAGGAAATATGGGTGATCAATCACCATTCATTCAAGGTATTCTCTTACCTCATGTAGAAGGACAGTGGATGATGCTGGAATGCAATCGTCATCAAATTGCAATTTCTACAGGTACAGCCTGTAAAATTGGCCATGGCGAAGCCGTCTCTGCTATGACAGCTCTTGGCTATGAAGCCGACGAAGCAAGACGTTTGATCCGTATATCGTTTAATGGAAGTACGAAACTTGAACACGTTGAAAAATTTGTAAAAGTAATTAATCAAACGATAAAAACCAGCCCCTTATGAGTGAAAGGGGCTGTTTTAAATAAATAATTCTAAGTTCTTAAAGTAAAAAGCAGAAACAAAGGATTAGATTCCGTTGTTTCTACTTTTATTTATTTACTTAAAGTCACAAAATTCACAGGTTGAATACTTGTGATTTTAGGAGTTACTTCCAAGGCATGTGTGTCTAAAGGTTTAAGAAAACCAAATACCATAGTGATTAAAAGAGTTAGTAACAAAAGTTTTTTCATTTTATAAATCCTCCCAATAATTTAATGATTTAATTTTATATAAAAAGCAATTTGCTTTTTGTAAATAAATTGTGGCATTTTTATATTTCCTAATATCAGAATACTTATTCCCTAATAAAATAGAATATTTATGAGCATGATGAAAATCACTTTTGTGATCAAAATAATTTATAGCTTTTATTAAATATTCTTCAAAATCTTGATTTATATTGTGAAGAATTAAAAAAGCATTAAAATGGAAAGAGAAAGGGGATAAAGAATCTTTACTAGATAGGAATAATAAACCTTTATGACACCAATTCTCAACTTGAGTAACATTTTTTTGTTTCGAGTACTCTTGGACTATTGAAAAAATTGCAGTTAAATAGTTCTCTTCGTCTTCGAAATGAGCCAAACTCTCTTCAAAATATTGTATGGCCTTAACAGATTCACCCTGAATCGCTGCCAATGAACCAAGATTGTAGTAAATTATTCCATTATGATAATGTAAATTTAAATCAACCATAATTTTTTTTGCTAGTAAGAAGTTTTCTTCGGCATTCTTAAAATTTAGATTTCTCTTATAAGCAATTCCAATTACAATATAGGAGTCAAAAGCCCTTTTGAATAATAAATTATTGCGATAAAGTGATAATGACTTTGAAGCGTACTCAATAGTATTAAGTATTTGTCCTTCTGCTAAATAGCTTAAACTTATTGCATTATAAAAGTCAGCTAACTCCCATTCTTCTAAATGGAATTCTGATATTAGAC
>JBFELW010000453.1:0-2273 GCA_041551995.1 Paenisporosarcina sp. | reverse complement strand
TTCTCTTCCTTCTGAATGTCTACCAAAAATAATCGAATTAGCCATGATTCTTCGATATAATAAGATTCCCCAATCTTTTCAATTGGCTGAGAGAAAGCATCATATTTTCTCTCATTAAATACATAAAAAGGTTCATCTATAGGAAAACGGAAAGCCCTCGCAGCATTTTTAATATAAAAACTATCTATAGTTTGGTCCATATCATATCCAAATATAGACAACATAGGAACTATCGAGTACAACACTCGTCCATTAGAGAAAAGTATGTTCATTTCTTCTTTTTCAAGTTCATTTATATAAACCCTTCTTGTTTCTTCAAATAGTAAGGGTAACTGCTCAGCACCTGATTTTTCATTCATTACAAAGAATGATGTTTGAAGATTTAGGATATCCGTCAACCATTCATCCAGAAGTTCAGGTGATATAGTTTGACCACTACCCTTTTGAAGCTTGTTTAACCACTCTTCTTTTTGAGATTTGGTCATATAAGCTATTAATGACTCATACATGTCTTTACTTTTTTGGGAACCTACAGCTCGATTGGTTAAAAAAGACGTGATTGTTTCAAGAGAATATGTAGTATTAGCAGGAAATGAATATTTCCCTTGTACATCACGAATTAATATTTCTTCATCAAAATTCGGAAGGTTTGCAGTAGGAATAAAAACTAATCGATTCGCATGAAGATCTACTCCATTTAAGGATTCAATAACCGAGATATGATGATTTGTCTCTGGAAATTCGCTATTTATTAATGACTGCCTTACTTTTTCATTCAAGGGTTGGCTTGCATAATAAGAGAGTCTTTGATCTTTATAAACAGCATGTAAAGCTTCTTTCTGCCAATATAAATCACCTATTGTCCCTTGACCGTTGAAAAGTGTGTAATCAATAAGAGATAATGTCTTTTGGCCGATAACAGGAAGTCCTGTTAACCACATGCCTCCTGATTTGGTTTCATCTGTGACGTGTACAATAGAAGCACTCGAACTTCCTCCTGAGAGCTCGGCAAATACACCTTTCCATAATTGTTGACCTTTCAAAGGTTCTTGAACAGGAATCTCGTATGAAATGGTCTGTTTCGTTGCTTTCCCACTCTCAAATGAATTCAAGTCATCCGATAAACGGGAACAGCTCTCATCATCCTCTAAGTAGCATGAACGGTTTTCGCTATACAGAGGCCAATTAATCGTAACAGAATCACCTGGAAGTGAGAAAAAATGGTGATGAACAATTAGATGATTCCCCCGGTAAGTAACATTTACTTCTTGTGCATAGGTAAATGTTTGATTCTGTTCAGTCTCATCTGAAGAATACACTTGATATTGAAGTACTAAGATAATGGAATTCATGAATAATAATAGGGAAAATAAGCTAAATGCTATTTTCATGTACCCGACCTCCTGCACCATGATAAGATATGTATGGAAAGGATGTGCATGTTCCCAATGATTCAACGATTTATTGAACTCGGTGAAGGGTATAGTGACATTTACGAACTTTGTGAGTTAATCAAAACAAACAGACATCGGTACCATAACGTATGTATATTAGATTCTACCAATAAGAACGGACAAAACTGCGTAAGCATTGCTTTAATACTTAAACCCTCTGGAGAAAGTAAATTTACGCCTATTTATTTTTGTAGAGAAGGAATCATCATTCAACCTAACAAAGAGAGTAAAAGACTCCAATTAGTCGAAAAAACGTTACAGGAGGTAAATCAAGTCCCGTTCCGTCTAGGAGTTAAACACTCTTCTTTTTTGGCTGAGCAAGCATTATACCATCAATACTTGGTAGGTATCTTAAGGTTGCATCATATTTTACCTCCATTGTCATGAGAAAAATATAAAGCACCTCTTGAGCTTTGCACGGGGTTTATGGTCAGGGTTTTATTTTATTTAAACGAAAGAAAAATGCTTTTCCTGACGCATACAGAACTCCAGTTAACATTTCATTATAAGCCCGTTTTATAATCATATTCCTTCGCTTTATCAGGTTTTGAATTTTCATATTCAGTCTTTATAAAAGGGCGGTAGGAAGGCGTTACTGCTTTAACAAAAGGTAATCGAGACATTTTATTTGCAATCAATTCAATCTGATCCAAATCACAATACATCACTACATATTTTAGCTTCCGAGATATATATTGAACATGTCCATACTTCCGAAGAGATTTGGCTTGTTTTAAATGATGTACATATACAATTAGGCCTTGTCGTTCATTCATGCGCTTTCCCTCTTTTCTTACCATAAAGAATACCATATGGGAG
>JBFELW010000452.1:0-2301 GCA_041551995.1 Paenisporosarcina sp. | reverse complement strand
TTGATGGGATGTTATTTTTTTCATAATAATATGCCACAAGATTTGCTAAACTCCCTCTAGGATGTTCTCTAGAGGGAATTGTTACTAGACCCGCTGGTTTATTAACAATTAATAAAACATCATCTTCAAACACAATTTCTAACTCTCCCGGCTCCGCACTCAAGCCCTTACTCATCTCTTCATACGGAAAAACAACGGTCACCATATCTCCTATTTGGAGAATATGTCTGACCGTTTTTTGATATCCGTTTACGAGTAAATCTCCACCATCATATTTAATGGCGGTTAACGTTCTCTTGGAAATTCCCCATGAAGATAATGCTTCACGTAAGATTTGCTCTTTTTCAGCATGAAAGATTAATTGAAACCGTTTAGACATCGCTATCGATAAAGGAATCATGCACCCGTTTCCAAAATGGGAATGGACGGAATCGTGCAAAATTCACTTTTTCTTTTGCTACACGATACTGAATCGATTTAACGTCTTTATGCAGAAGTTGAAGATGATCAATCGTTACCATGAAATCAGGTGCTTTCACAGGTTTCAACGTACAAGTATGGTGGGCAGGTAATACTAGAGGTGACCCCACTGTTCGGAAAACCCGATTGTTTATAGACGCCATCTCCGTTAGTTGCATTGCCTCTAGAGAAGGATGAATAACGGCTCCACCTAATGCTTTATTGTAAGCAGTACTTCCAGATGGTGTTGACATACAAAGTCCATCACCTCGAAATCTTTCGAAATGACTTCCATTTAACTCAACATCCATAACAAGTGTGACATCTGGTGACTTAATCGTACTTTCATTTAAAGCTAAATACACGCTCTGTTCTTCAGAATTTGTATAATTTATAGTTGCTTCAAGAAGTGGATATTGAATGACTTCGAATTGTTTCTTAGCAATGGAAATAACGAGCTTCTCGATTTCTGCAGGCTTCCAATCAGCATAGAAACCAAGATGACCAGTATGAACGCCTATAAATGCAACTGACGACAATTGTTCTCTATACCTATGGAAAGCATGCAAAAGCGTTCCATCCCCACCTATTGAAAGGACGATATCTGGAGACTCTTCATTCCACTCGAGTCCAAAATCAGTTAAATATGTTTTGGCACGAGCCATCAAATCGTTTGATAATCGATCACTTCTTGATTGAATGGCAAATTTCATCAACGTCCCTTCCTTTCTTCTCTAGAGTTATTAGGGAAATTGGCTGACCCTGTTTCTTTGAAATTACTAAAGTACTTTTGTGCTTCTTGTATTTCATCCCGAATCAGCGACATCTCTTCATCCAAACGGAACGCCGCTTCTGCAGCACTTTGTAATCGGTTTTTTATTTCTTCAGGAAATAACCCTTTATATTTATAGTTAAGTGAGTGTTCTATGGATGCCCAAAAATTCATAGCAAGCGTACGGATTTGTATTTCTGCTAATATCGTCTTCTCCCCATTTATAGTTTGTACAGGGTATTCGATAATCATATGATATGAGCGATATCCACTTGGCTTTTCATGTGAAATATAATCTCGTTCTTCAACAATTTTCAAATCATGACGGCTGCGTAGTAATTCAACAACGGTTTCAATATCATCCACGAATTGACACATCATACGCAGTCCAGCTATATCTGGTAATTCATGGGCAAGCTGTTTAGACGGTTCAAACGAGATACCTTTTTCAAGTGTTTTATCATATATACTTGCAAGTGGTTTCACACGCCCCGTGACAAATTCTATAGGAGAATTTTGATTTTCTATTTCAAATTGCATTCTCATTCCTTTTAACTTTACTTTCAATTCATCCACTGCCTGTTTATATGGTTCTAAAAAACGTTCCCATTGCCCCATGACATGTCCTCCTTATCATCACCTAAACATTACTGTGCTGACAGTTGTTCTTTAAAGGTTTCTTCTACTGCCTCTGTAAACTCTGTTCCATAATTATGATTTCCTTCAATATTAAAGATTAGCATCTCTAATTCTTCTCTAAAATTTGTTAGTTGAATATCAGATTCTCCCCATGCAATCTTTGGTTCTTGATCGCTAGAAAGAGAAATTGCTAATAATGGCCATACTGTTTTTGGAAACTGGACATATGCATACCCTTCTTGACTGTCCATTAAATAGACAAATGACAAATTATCAGAATCAGTTATTAGTTGACCTCCAGCTGTTACTTCTAAGTTAAGCGGCTCTTCTTGTAATAAAAAACGGATTTCAGATCCATTTTGACTTCCACTATCGACAATAAACGTTTTACGCAAAATAAGTTCTTCCCTTCAGACAATACTTACCCATAT
>JBFELW010000451.1:0-2308 GCA_041551995.1 Paenisporosarcina sp. | reverse complement strand
ATCGATGATGTTTTTGAGGCATTAAATAAACGCATGAATAAAAAAAGGAAGTGATACGTTTGAATAATAAACGTCAAAAGGATACCGAATTTGATGGTTTAAGCTTTGTTAATGGGCTTATGCTCATTATCTTTATTTCTCTTCTAATCTTTGGTTCTACAGACATTCCTGCTGCTCCTGATATTGTAGCCTTCTTTTAATTGTCAATAAAAAAATGATATTCCACTTGAGAAATATAAATAGACAGTTCCTCAAGAAGGGGGACGGGCTTTAACTTGCAATATGATTAGACGGATACTTTTTTGCCTTTTGTAGAAACCAAACTAGTCATGATTCCCACACAAATTATCGTTATAGCAGAAAGCACAAAAGAGCTATCTGCTATAAGAAAGGTACCCATAATAATGATGATTAAATCAATTATAAAAATAATAATACCAGGATTTAAACTGGCGTAATTTGCAATAATCTGTCCAAGCAAATCTGTTCCTCCAATACTCGTCTCGAATCGGAGCATGAGTCCAGTTCCAAATCCAATTAAAACGCCTCCAACAATACTACTTATCCATGGGTTTAGGTGGAATGAATCACCAAGGTTTACTAATGGGTGATATAAAAAATCTATTAGAAAGGATGAGAAAAGCATTCCATGTACGCTGTTAAAAAAGAAAGTTCTGTTATAAAACCATCCAAAAATAAATATAGGAGTACTAATGGTAATTACGATTAATCCAACTTTAACGCCAGTAAGGTAATGAAACATCAAACCTATGCCAAAGGTTCCACCGTCCAACAAATAATGATGAATCAAAAATACATTTACTCCCGTAGCAACGAACAGGCTACCAATCAGAATTAAAACCGTTTTATGAATCCATGCCATTATATGTCCAACCTATTAAATGATCTTATTTCTTTTCCATCTTGAAAAAAGGGGAAGTAAAACAATTTCTTATGTATATATGATTTTAATTGGACTCCCCCTTGCACATTCTTTATATACATCCTATGTCTAGTTTTTTAAACTAATCTTGGATTGTATAAATAATACAGAAAACCCCTCTTCCCAACGCGGGAAAGGAGTATCTGTTTATTTCCTGGGCAATTTTCAACTTCCCTCTAAGTCGCAGCATACTTACCTTTCGGATTTCCCCCTTTATACATTCCACATCCCACGTCAGCTCTTTTGGTTCTTGATATATTGAAAATTGTATAGAGTCGCATGCTTGAGTTTATCCGTTAAAATATCAAAAACAGCGTCGCGATAGTAACCTTCTGGTAGACCTTTAAAAATTTCTCGATACTTTTCCACCGCTCTTAATGCACCAAATAGACCTTGCTGAATTCCCTCCAAGTAGGAATCCGGTTCCTTACCATCTTCCGCACACTTCACTTCCTTTATCTCTTGACCAGTAAAGTCCTTATAAATTGTCTTAAACATGAGCCAATGCTCGATTTCATTATCCCTAATAGAAGCAATCATCTCCTGATCACTTTCTTTCGGTCCCGCAGAAATTAAGTATTCATAAAAAAGCTGATTTTCCTTCTCACCTTGAACTGCCTCAGCCATCCATGCTAACGATTTTTGTAACGTATGTGGATTGTAACCTTTCTGCATATTATTCCCTAAGTAGTTCAATTTCTTCCTCCTTTTATCTTTTTCCCTTACTATCCTATGCCAAGGATGAAATATTGGTTTACAGGTTAAGTCATTTTTCGATACCCATATTGCTATGCTTGAAAATGAAAAAATACCCTCTCCCAAAAGAAAAGGGTATCGAAACTCAAGTGAAATTATTTGGAATCTGCAAGACGATAGCTCCGCTAATAGCATCGGCCATTTCTAAAGCCTGCGTCTCGATTTCATCGAAAATCGCAATATCTTTTTCATAATCCATCGTAATCATTGATACCGCTTCCTGTTTCGTTAATTCTAAATGGGTATAAAACATTCGCCTTACTTCTTCATAAGGTAAGAAAGGATTGATTCTGCTCAAAAATAAAGAAATATCATCTGCATTGGCATACCATTTTCTTTCTATATCTGCTGCCTCAGTTTCATTACCAGCAATAGAAGCTTTGACAAGATCTGCTGCAATCACTAAGTGTTCCTTCACTAAACTACCAAATTGATTCGCTATTTCTTCTTCATAGAACGGTATAAGCAAATCACCCATGTCTGTAGCATTTCGAAGAAGTCGTGTAATGACAAAATCAACATCCGGTAAATTAAAAGTTAAGCTAATAATCGCCATTCTTGTCCAAGTGATGTGTTGCTCCCATATCAAACGCCAATTACTTTTCAATT
>JBFELW010000450.1:0-2310 GCA_041551995.1 Paenisporosarcina sp. | reverse complement strand
ATAGGGATAACCTTTTCCGTCAAATCGTTCATGATGCTCCTCTACTATAAAAGCTGCATCTCTTAACCATTCAACTTTATGATTACGCATCATTTCTGCACCTAACGTAGTATGAGCTTTCATGGTTTCCCACTCTTCATTTGTTAGTTTTCCTTTTTTATTTAAAATCTCTATAGGTACTGCTAATTTTCCAATATCATGGAAATAAGATCCCCATCTAATAATAGAAACACGTTCGATTGGTTGCCCTAATCTTTTCCACAGTTCAACAGAATAGTCTTTAATTCGTGTGCAATGATGGTATGTATAGCCATCTACTCGTTCAATGGCAGCTGCATCTCGTTGAACAATTTCAGTTTTTCTGAAGAGGGGATCAAATATGTCCGTAGTCATTTCCATAAGAATTTCTACTGGTTTTTCATTATAAAATGAAATTAACTCTGGATATTGCGATGCATCCAGAGTCTCGCCTTCCCTCAAGGTAAAGACTGTGCCTTGGTAATGAACTTCAATCTCCCCATAAACAACTGTATACTTTTCTATTATCTCATCACCTGAATATCCAACCCAAAAAGAGCGATTAGAGTATAAAGAGAAGAGACTAAAGGCTATAATTTCTGTCTTCCCTAAATAGGTTGAAACCGCATGACCCAAATGATTTCGATCAAGGGATTTATTCTGTTTAATATCATTAATTTGATGCATGGTAAGTTTCATACGCACCTCCATATGTAAGGACAAACTCATTACTTTTATACCCTCTTAAATTAACTTTAACTTTAATATAAACTGGTTGCATTATATATCGTCAGAATATAACAATTTTTTCAGTTTTTTAAGAGAATTAATTACATAGTGATACTATGTAATATCCCTAAAGTTTACAAATGCTCGTCGCTATGAGCAAAAAACACAGGTTCTTATGTAATTATCTGCGTGTATAAAAAACAGCCCTCTACACAGAAGTGTAAAGGGCTTTTCTAATTTATACAGTTACCTCGTCTTCTACTTTATCTTCCTTTTTCTTGTCCTGCATTTCATAAGAAATACGATCTAAGCTGGAACGGATATTTCCTTTTCCTGAATAGTTTTCAAGCATTTCTTTTACATCAATACCTGAAGATGCCTTTAAGGTTTCTTGTAGAGTAGACATTAAGTTTGTTGCGTATGACGTCACTCGATTAGCTCCTCCACCTTCGCCTCCACCTGTATCCACTACCGTAATCTTATCAATATTAGCCAATGGACTAGCAATTTGTTTTGCGTACTCAGGCATCATACGAACGATCATGTCTAGTACAGCAGCTTGGCCGTATTGGTCAAATGCTTCAGCAATTTTTCGTTTTGTTTCGGCTTCAGCTAAACCTTTCAGTCGGATAATATCTGCTTCTGCTTCACCTTGTGCACGTTCGGAATCGGCTTTTGCTACACCTTCTAGACGAACTTTATCAGCTTCAGCCTTGGCTTTAGTTTCAATTCGATATTTTTCTGAGTCCGCTTCTGCGAATTCACGAGATTTTGCAGCGGCAGCGTTTTGTTCAATTGCATAACGGTCAGCATCTGCTTTCTTTTTCACTTCTGAGTCATATTGTTTTTCACGTCGTAAAATTTCTTTTTCTTCTAATTCTATTTGCTTTTGACGCTCGATTATTTGAATTTGCATTTCTTGTTCCATTACCTCTTGTTTTGAACGGGCTGTTTGAAGTTCATACGCTTGGTCGGCACGAGCTTTTGCAATATCTTGCTCATGTCGATAATCTGCTACTTTTAATTGATTCTCTTTTTCTGCTAAAGCAATTTCTGTAGCACGTTCAATTTCATATTGTTGTGCTTCTTTTGCAGCTTCAGAGCGCTTAATACGTGTTTCTTTGTCTGCTTCAGCTGTGGCAATGTCAGCATCTCGTTTAACTTGAGCAATTCGTGGCTTACCAAGAGAATCTAAATACCCATTTTTATCTCGCACATCTTTTATAGTGAATGACACAATGATTAATCCCATTTTCGCTAAATCTTGAGAAGCAACACGTTGTACTTCTTGGGAAAACTTATCTCGGTTCTTATATATTTCTTCAACCGTCATAGAACCTAAGATTGATCTTAAATGTCCTTCTAACACTTCTTTTGCTTCATTTTCACGGTCTTCTTTTGATTTACCCAAAAATTGTTCTGCAGCAGTTGCGATCTCAGAAATAGACCCACCGATTTTAATGATGGCTGTTCCATCTGCCATTACGGGTACGCCTTGCTCTGTATATACTTCTGGCGTCATAACTTCTAACTTACTTGAGAGTAAGCTTAATGGTTTTGATT
>JBFELW010000449.1:0-2314 GCA_041551995.1 Paenisporosarcina sp. | reverse complement strand
TTATAGCGATCGATATCTTTCGATGTTACTTCTAAAGTCTCAACAACTTCGTTTTCATTACCGAATAGTTGATACACTTCAGGCGACGTGTAAATAATAGCGGAAAAGTCGAAATAAAGGTCCTTTTTCTTTTTCGGAAATACAATATGTTCGATGACAGCACGCGCTTCTAATCCAGCAGCATGTGTATGAGCATACGTATCGATTACATCCCCAATCGCATAAATATGAGCTTTTGTTGTTTGATGTGTATCTGTTACTTTGATAAATCCTTCTTTCATAGTAACGCCTGCTTTTTCGAGTCGTAGAGATCCAATATTCGCAACTCTACCTGCTGCTACCATAATATCGTCCACCAACAGTTGTTTTCCATCGTTGAAAGTAAGAAGCTTTTGATTTCCTTGAGCATCGACTCGTGCAACCTGTGCTTGATGATAGAATGTCATCTCTTTCTCAAGATAACTAGCTGCTGTTGTTCGAATGGACGAATCAAATTGTCCTAGGATTTCTTTGTCACGGTTAATAATGTGCACATTCGTACCAAGTTTCGCCATCGCTTGTCCAAGTTCAAGTGCAATGGGTCCCGCTCCAATAATGGCTAAGGAGTTTGGCTGTTCTTTTAAATGGAATAGTGATTCATTTGTTAAATAGCCTACTAAATTAATGCCCTCAATCGTTAATTCGCGGGGTTTTGAACCAGTAGCTATCACAAATTTTTTCGCGCGAATTCGTTGCCCATTTACTTCAATTTCATTGGGACTAACAAATTTCGCATGTCCGATATAGACAGATACCCCAAGACCTTCAAATCGCTCAACTGAGTCATGAACTTGAATCTCTTCTATGACTTTTCTAATGTGGTGGGTCGTTTGTTCCCAGTTCATTCCTTGTATAGACGCATAAATTAAGGACTTCGAAGGTACACACCCTGAGTGAAGACAATCTCCACCTAGTTTTTCGGTAATATTTACAAGTGCTACATCAATATGAAGCCTAGCTAGTCCAGCTGCTGTGTATAAACCGCCAGACCCGCCCCCAATGACGACTACTTTATGTTCTTTCATGATTTTCCCTCTCTTCCTTCGCAAAAGCCGCGAAACGCAAAACCGTACTCAACACTTCTATGATGATGAAAAGTAATGTTGTCCAAAACAACCATGCCGGCGCAAAAATCACCATAATGGAAAGTAAAATAAAACCTTCTGTTCTCTCTGCTAATCCAGTTGCATAATGAAAACTTTTCTTTCCTGAATTTGGTGCCACATTGCCAATTGTTAAAAATAATGTCATCGCGATCAGGATAGAAAACATTAAGATAAGCAATAGAACTGCATGTTCAGGGTATTTGATTGCGAGCACTAAAATAATTCCACCTTCGACCACTCGATCAAGCGTAACATCTAGGACGGTACCTAATGCAGATGGTTTTGTTTTCCTCGCCATCGTGCCGTCCACAGCATCGAGAAAGCCGGACAACCATAAGAAAACAAGCCCTAGCCAAATCAAATCCACATATATCCACACACTTGCCATAATCCCTATTCCAACAGCAATACCCGTAACAGCATTTGCGGACAAATGCCATTTTACAAATGTATCGGCAGTTGTATCTAAAAGAGGTTGTATATATGGTTGGCCTTTCGTATCTAACATACTTACTCCTCCTTCAATATCAAATACAATGCCTCACCTGTATTTAATTTTTTCATCCTTCTTACAAACTGCTTCTGCCCATTTGGCAAGGTCACTACATAGAAGTCGACACCATAAAGACGAATTTCTTTTTCAAGACGGACTTGGATGGATGTGTCACTTGTGTTATTTGACAATGTCCATTCAGAAACCCCAACTATTTGACCATCTATTTCAATCCCCTCATTGAAATACAATTCAACTTCTTCGTCAGACATATTCGTAAGCTTTCCTTCTTGCAATATAAATGTTTGATCTGCATACATTTTCGTTTCTTCATAATTGTGTGTTACAAAAATCCCGGCGACATTGCGCTGGTTCATTTCATTAAAGATTAGTTGTTGAAGCTGTCTACTCAATTTCACATCTAAATTAGCAAAAGGTTCATCCATTAAAAGCACATCCGGTTGATAGACAAATGCACGTGCAATCGACACGCGTTGTTGCTGACCACCTGAAAGCTCATAAGGAAAACGATTTCCTAGTCCAAAAAGTTCAACTTTTTTCAACCAATTTATCGCTGCTTCATGTCGTTCCTTCTTTCCGACACCTTGGCATTTCAATGGAAAAGCGATATTTTGCAAAACCGTCATATGACTAAACAATAAGGGTTTTTGCGTAA
>JBFELW010000448.1:0-2322 GCA_041551995.1 Paenisporosarcina sp. | reverse complement strand
GTTGTACTTTATAGTTTCATAAGTTATGCGATACCAGTATTTGTACTGGCGCTCATCTTTTTATTCTTTTTTGGCTACCAACTCCAATGGTTCCCAAAAAGCGGTACCGTGGATATAAAATACGATTCTGGCACCTTAGGTTATGTATGGAGTAAAATTTATCATATTCTTTTACCATCCATTACTGCAGCTATATTAGGAACTACTGGAGTCATTCAATATCTTCGAACTGAAGTTATAGATGCGAAGTCCCAAGATTATGTCAGAACCGCTAGAAGTAAAGGGATTCCAATTAACAAAGTGTATTCCAAGCATATATTCCGGAATTCTTTATTACCAGTTGCGGCATTTTTAGGATTTTCTATTACTGGATTACTTGGCGGTTCCATATTTATTGAAACTATTTTCGGCTATCCGGGAATGGGACAACTATTCATTCAATCTATTTCAGGGCGTGATTATAGTGTAATAACAGCCTTGGTCATGTTGTACGGATTCTTAACATTATTAGGTAGTCTATTATCCGATATCATAATGAGCATCGTAGACCCACGTATTAGGATAGATTGACCTAAAAAATTGTTAAGGAGAGTGTACTCAGATGAGAGAAAGTAAAGAAAATAGTATCATAGAGCCTGATTTGTCAGCAAGCTCTCCACCTACTGGCTTTCAAGTAATAGCTCGAGAATTTATGAAAGATAAACTAGCCATGTTTTCATTGATTTCGCTAGTAGTTGTGATTGTTGGAATCTTTTGGTGGGCATTTATGATTGATCAACAAGAGATGATGAGGGTAAGCTTACGTGATAAATTTGCTCCTCCTGGTGATAAATTTTTCCTAGGTGCTGACCAAGGTGGTCGAGATATTTTAGGACAACTAATCATTGGGGCTAGAAACTCTATTACTATTGCGATAGCCGTTACTGTTTTAACAGGAATGATCGGTATTATCATTGGACTAGTCACCGGATACTTTGGCGGCTGGATAGATAATATTTTTATGAGGATTATCGATTTCTTTATTACGATACCTGCATTGATGATTATCATTGTATTTGTCACAATCGTACCAAAATATAATATACCGATCTTCATTTTAATTATAAGTGTATTTTTATGGCCAAGTATTGCTCGGTTAGTTAGAAGTAAGGCATTATCTGAAGGTAATAGGGATTATATCAATGCATCAAAAACAATGGGTACTAGCGATGCAGTTATTATTTTCAAAAAAATGATGCCCAACTTAAGCTCCATTTTAATTGTTGAGCTAACACTGAGTTTTGCAGGGAATGTGGGAATTGAAACAGGTCTGTCATTTTTAGGCTTTGGACTCCCCCCTTCGACACCGAGTTTAGGAACACTCGTGAGTTATGCAACGAACCCGCTTGTTTTATCTGAAAAATGGTGGGTTTGGCTACCGGCGTCTATGCTGATTTTATTCTTAATGCTAGCAATCAATTACGTGGGTCAGGCAATGCGACGCTCCGCAGATGCAAAACAACGACTAGGTTAAACACAACAACTATTTGGTATTAAACGAACTACGTTTGATATAGAAAAACACAGAACAAGAGGAGGAAATTGAATGAATAAGAAGCTTTGGGCTTTACTAGCTTTACTTTTGGCTTTTATGCTTGTCCTTGGTGCATGTAATAGTGATGAAAAAACATCTTCAGAGGATCCAGAAGACAAAGACGTAACTGAAGACGGTAATAAAGATGATCCAGAAGAGGAACCTGATGAAACTGTTAGCTTCCCATTGAACGTAGAGAATGAGGGAGATGTTATTGACGGAGGTACGTTAAAAGTAGCTCTAATAAATGACTCACCTTTCCAAGGGATTTTCTCAACAGTTCTATATGAAGATGCGTATGATTCAGATATTATGGATTTCGCAAGTAATGCAATTTTCGAAACTGATGGTGACTTCTTACTATCTGATACAGGTATTGCTAGTATGGAAGTAGACCAAGAAAATAATAAAGCAACAATCAAAATTAAGGATGGCGTGAAATGGTCTGATGGAGAACCACTTAAAATCGAAGACTTAATCCAACCTTACCTAATTATTGGTCACCCAGATTACACAGGCGTTCGTTATGATTCAGATTACCAAAACATCGTTGGTGCAGTAGAGTATCACGATGGTAAAGCTGACTCAATTTCTGGTATGAAGAAAGTAGACGAAACAACTTTAGAAATTTCATTCATTAAATTATCACCTGCAATTTTCAGCGGTGGTGATGGAATTTGGTCTTATGCTGAACCAAGCCATATCCTAAAAGATATCCCTGTTGCAGATTTATTAGAATCTGATGCAGT
>JBFELW010000447.1:0-2322 GCA_041551995.1 Paenisporosarcina sp. | reverse complement strand
TTCTCCTACGTCGATAGTTGAACTTAGTATAAGTTTTGCAATTAATCGTATTCCTAATAATCCGATTAAAATAAAAACAAAAGCTTTTGACTGCTTTAAATAAATATCTCCATCTTTTACTTCGAACTTAGATGTCCAAATGAGAACCGTAGAAAACAATAAACCAACGCCTAGTGCTTCCAAAATCTGTAGAGGTGGGACTCGGAAGAATTCAAATACAAACATCAGCGCACCTGTAGACATAAATAGTGGAGGCAAAATGATTTTTTTTGTATTTGCTGGTTTTTTAGCTGCTTTAGACCGCAAAGTCATCATAACAGTTCCCATGATTACAGCCAGAACCGTTGACCCTATGACTAGCCATTGTGATGGAATATATTCTAGAAACATTGAATCCCCTTCCCTCCTCTTACTGATAATAGGTGTTTAGTCTATTTCTTTCGTTACGTTATGCATGACTTTTTTTAGTTGAATAGGATGAAAAGGTTTCGTAATAAAATCTTTCGCACCGTTTTCCAATGCTACTTTTAACACCTTTTGCTGACCAAGTGCTGTAATCATAATAATTTTCGCATCTGGAAATTCACTACAAATAGCTTTCACTGCTTCAATACCTGACATGACAGGCATTGTAATATCCATTGTTACAACGTCCGGTTGTAATTCACGGTACTTTTCTATGGCAACCTTCCCATTCTCAGCTTCTCCTATTACTTCATACTCAAGATCTCTTAACATATTTCCAATCGTGACACGCATAAACAGGGCATCATCCACTATTAATACTGTACTCATACGAATCACTCCTAACTAGTTATTTATAGTTTACTTGTTAAAAGCCTTGGAAGTCACCAAAAAATGGACTCAATAATGTAATGATGTACGTCATACCATCAAAGAACAATAAAATACCTACGGCAATCATAATAAATCCACCAATTTTAACGATTTTCATATTATGTTTTCGTATCCAATTCATTCGTGTTATAAAGAAGGAAAGAATAAAGAAAGGAATTGCAAACCCTAATACATAAGCGAGCATATACCAAACGCCTGAACCGGGATTCGATGCACCAAGTAGTAAGATCGATCCTAAAATCGGTCCTGTACACGGAGTCCATCCTGCTGCAAAGGCCATACCAATAACAATGGTCCCGATAAAACCTGATGGTCGATTTTTAAATTGGAATTTCCGATCTTTCATTAAAAACTGCGGATTAAATACACCTGTGATAATTAAACCGAAAATTACGATAAAAATTGCACCGATTTGTCTAATTAAATCCTGGTATTGAATATAGGCAGTATTTACAAAGTTCGTACCAAATCCTAGCGCGATAAAAATAAACGAAAAACCGAGTAAGAAAAACAGGGTGTGTATAATTCCACGTTTTTGCAGGATTCCCCGGTCAGTTTTTAACTCGTCTAATGTCATGCCCGTTATGTAAGATAGAAAGGCCGGATATAGAGGCAAGGTACACGGAGAAATGAAGCTTAAAAATCCAGCGCCAAACGCCAAAATCAGATTAATATCTGTACTCATTTAGATCACTCCTTTTAAGTTTCTTCTCATATCGTAACAAATAATTATTAAAATAACGTTAAAAAGGATTATGACATTTTCTTGTCTAAAAAAAGGACACCACGCGGGTGCCCTTTTTTGTATTAAGCGGTCTACTCGACAATGCCATTTTGCAACAAATACATTTTGTGATATAACCCTTTTTGTGTCAGTAATTCTTGATGACTTCCTCGTTCAACGATTTCTCCCTGATGCAGCACAAGAATTAATTTAGCATCTTGTATGGTGCTTAGACGGTGTGCAATAGCAATCGTAGTTCTCCCTTGACGCATTTTCTTAAGACTAGATTGAATCGCGACTTCCGTTTCTGTATCGATGTTCGCCGTGGCTTCATCTAATACTAAGATTTTCGGGTCAGTTGCCATCGTTCGAGCAAACGCCACAAGTTGACGTTGGCCACTCGAAAATGTTGACCCTCGCTCTGTTACTCTTTGTTCATAACCGTCCGGTAATTTATTTATAAAAGCATCTGCTTGAACAAACTCTGCAGCAGCTAGAACTTCTTCGTCTGTCATATCACTTTTATGCAAACGAATGTTACTCGCAATATCCCCAAAGAAAAGGAATGGATCTTGTAAAACTAACCCCATTTTCCCACGTAACTCTTGGTGTTTGTAGTCTTTTACAGACATACCGTCAATACGTATGTCCCCTTGTTCGAATTCATAAAAACGCATGAGCAAGTTAATAATTGAACTTTTTCCACTTCCGGTATGACCAACAAGTGCAACTGTTTCTCC
>JBFELW010000446.1:0-2325 GCA_041551995.1 Paenisporosarcina sp. | reverse complement strand
TTGAACATAATATTAATTTATAAGCCGGGTACATTTTGGATATGAGTACCACCGATATAATTGTTATCAATAACAATATTCCAACTAACAAAATTGCTTGTTGTGTAATATGACCATTTCTAAAATAGACTGTCGCAAACAACAACAGTCCTGTCACAAAAATTAATAATATACTTTTCAAAACTTTTCCTCCTAATACGGAATGATGATCCCTGTTCGAACGACTCGCACTGCTTCTTTTTTTGTATATGGTAAAATTTCATCTACTGTTCCTGTCAAAACAACACCAGCTATAGGGATCTCATCATCATCAAATTGTTTCAAAGTTTGTAGAACTTCTTCTGCTTTTAATGAATCCTCTGATTTATGCTGAAGAAAAGTTATAAATTGTGTCGCACTTTCTTTAAATGAAATATTTTGCTCAACAGAAAATCCCAGGACACGATCTCCATCAACTTCACTAAAGTCCGGTGTAAAATTAAGAGAATCCTTAAAATCCTTAAGAGATTCTTTTGATACAACAGCATCTTCATATAATTCGTCCTCTAATAGCCAAAGCCAACTCGAAGTTGGAAATGTTTCTTCCACTTGTTTTAATGGGATTTCTCTGTCAAAAGACAAGGCTACTTCTACACTGTAATAACCAGGTAATTTTTCTAAATAGGACAGATCATTATTACTTGCTTCTTCATTCGGAAGATGGAATTTGACCATCTCATGGTCATTTTTATAAGTACTCTCATTAACAGCAATATACGAATTATTTTGAAATAAAGCTTTCGTACCTAAAATTGTGTAAAAATTACTTCTTGAATCCCAACCAATAAGATGACCATTGACTTCTTTATGTGCCGTTACAGTTGAACTACCTGCCACAAAAAAATAGTCATATGTAGTACCATTTGGGTATACATTTGCACCGTACATGTGAAATTCATCATTTGTCGTATCCGTATCTTTATACATTCTTTCATACATGAAGTATTGTCCAACGTATAATAGTCCCCATAGAATAATCATTGTCCCTATCGTGACAAGCATTGATATGATAATGCTCCGCTTTACTGATCTGTTTCTTGCTATTTTCACCAAATCTGCAAACTTATCATCCTGTTCAAAAATTGATTTCCCCTCCATTTATCTATCCTCCTCTAGTAGCTGAACCATTTTTTGTTTCGCCCTTGCAAGCTGGGTTTTAATTGTTTTATCTGACGTCTGAAACAATATCGCCATTTCTATCAATGAAAAGTTAGCACTATATTTCATTAAAAGTAATTCTGCTTCTTTAGGCTTCATTTTACTTAAAACATATTGAATATTTTTTTGTAGTTCTTTACGCAACAAAATGTGCTCAGGCGTATTAAACTCGAAAAGCTGGCTTGTATCAAATGTAAGTATGTAATTTTCGTTTGATCTCTTTTTCTTCAGTGAATCATAATATCTATTAATCGCCACTCGATATAGCCAGGCTTGTGCATAGTCAATGTCAATCCCATCGATATACTGTAGGAATTGAATAGCAGTTTCTTGTGTAATGTCTTCCGCATCTTCTTTAGATACACCCATTTTGATTAATGTAAGAAAGACTGAATGCAATTTTTGTTGCAACTTTTTTCCGAACACTTCATTCATATCGAGCCTCCTACTTGTATAACGATTGAGTCTCTAAAAGGTAAACAAAATTAGCGGAAATTATTTTGTAAAACTCAAAATTATATCCGTACATGCTTCTACTATTGTTCATATTTAACTCTTTTTCTTAGTTCTCCAAATCTATCGTTTGGAATGGCTACATGTAATGAAGGAGGGATGTCACTATTATTCCATTGCCCCGCTCGCGTATTTTTCTAAACTCTATTATTCAATGAAGAAGCTTTAAAAATATCATGTAAATAGGCTACATTATCTTGCAGAAAGTCTTGATGCTGGTCTATCCCTCTTCTTTTGCACCAACCAATCGAATTGAATGCATCAACAAAACGATAGAACGGTAACACTAACTGCAAATCAATAAGCGGACGAATTGACGTATAGCCCTGTTGAAATGCTTCTAGTGTTCCTGGGTATTTCATAAAAATATCACGATTGATTTTCGTGAAATCGATTTCAGTTGAACCAATACGGGTACTTTCAAAATCAATGATGCCAGCGACTTTGTTTTCATGAATCAAGATATTTCCCGGTCTATAATCCATATGTATAAAACTAGGACCGTCTGGAGCTGGAAGTGATTTTTGATGATGATCAAAATATTTTAATGATTGCTCATATAACGTTGCGTCTATTACTTCCTTTACATCTTCTGCAAAGGAATAAAACTGTTTC
>JBFELW010000445.1:0-2328 GCA_041551995.1 Paenisporosarcina sp. | reverse complement strand
CTATATTGAAATTGATATACAAATGACGAAAGACGGAAAACTAGTCGCGTTACATGATACGGTTGTTCTGCTAGAAGACACTGAGCGTGCCGTAGCTGACGTCACATTTAGTGAGCTACAACAGTCTTATACGCCTAACGAACCGAAAAAAATTGAATTGGTGGATGCTTCATATAGCGCACGTAAATTACGAGTCATTGAATTAGAAGAAATTCTAGTAAACTACGGTGAAAATACGAATTATGTGATTGAAATAAAATCACCTACCATCTACCCAGATATCGAGAAAGAACTATTAGAACTTCTACGCGAACATCATCTTCTTAATAGAAATGACAAAAATCCGAAAGTTATTATACAATCATTCAATGACGATATTCTGAGAAAAATATTTGCGATGGAGCCTTCCATTCCATTAGTAAAATTATACAAGTTTCATAATATGGCCTATTTTTCCAACAATACATTGAGAAAACTTAGCCAATATGCATCAGGAGTTGGTGTTAATGCAGAGGCTTTAACTCGCGATTTCATCGATTCGACAAAAGGAGCCGGTTTTCATGTGTACCCTTATACAGTTAATGAAGAAGATCAGATGCGTCAGGTCATGAAACTCGGAGTAAACGGATTTTACACGGACAGACCTGACGTCGGTTTACGCATTACAGAAGAAAACGCCAAAATAGCTAGCGAGTAAAAAGAGGCTAGCCTTTCTAGCTCTGTTGATTTGAATGATTCCTCTTTTTAAACTAAACTAAAAAGAAGTATTTAGAATAAATAAACATTATATTCATTTTGTGTCTACTGGACAGTACTAGATTCGAAGGAGGTTTTATTTTGGAAATTAAACAACCTGTTCAATTGAATGAAAGAATCTATCTTATTGACGGATATGATTTAGGTTTGTCTGAACGGACTGGAACATACGTCATTAACGAAGAAGAACTAACCCTTGTGGAATCTGGTCCCAGTCCATCAGTGCAACATGTCAAAAGAGGCTTGGCGGCATTAGGGTTTTCATTAGATCAAGTGAAATACATTATCGTAACACATGTTCATCTTGATCACGCGGGAGGAGCAGGATTGTTACTTGAAGAGTGTCCGAATGCCCAGGTGGTTGTGCATACAAAAGGGGCAAGACATTTGGCGGACCCATCGAGATTAGTCGCTGGTGCCAAAATGGTTTATGGCGAGAAATTCTCGAGTTTATTCGACCCAGTTGTGCCGATACCGGAAGATCGACTGATCGTTAAAAATGAAGGAGATCTATTGAAAATCAGCTCGACATGTACATTGCAATTTTTAGATACGCCAGGTCATGCGAAACATCATTTCAGTATTTTTGACCCGATTAGCAATGGTATGTTTACGGGAGACACGGTAGGTATTCGCTATGACCAACTGTTTAGTGAGGGTGTGGGGTTGTTTCTTCCATCTACGTCACCGAACCAATTTGATCCGATTGCCATGCAACAAGCGATTGACCGTATGCTTAAGATGAACTTGAATGTCATTTATTACGGTCATTACGGAATGACTGAAAACTTGGAGAATGCTCTTCGCCAAGTAACTGATTGGCTTGAAGTTTTCGTTACAGAAGCGAAAGCGGTTGTTAATGAAGGTAAAGGGGCAACAGAACTTGCGGACAGGCTGTTTACTCTAGTACGAAATCACCTAAGAGAACTCGATATTCAAGACGACCATAAAGTATATCAAATCATTGAAATGGACGTGCAAGTTAGTGCCTTAGGTTTAATTGATTATTTATCAAAGTAATTTCTAACAAATCATCCGATTCTTTCGTCGGATGATTTTTAGATTGTAGATAAACTCTAAGAGAATTGTTTGGTTACATAGTTTAAATATAGTAATTCATTAAATGACCGCTGTCCGTGGGTTGCGCCGGACTGACTCGAGCTCGCTCGAGTGGATTTCGACGTCTTCGCTTTCCCACAGGAGTCGGTCATTTCATTCATATTTCTCTAGTTAGAAATCCGATTTTTCAATTCATGAATCATGGTATCTCGTGAATATGCCAAAGGAAGCTTCAACATGACGTGGCGATTTAGATCACGATTGAGTTGAGCAATATCAAGTTCCCCTTCATCCTCATATACACATTCAATATAAAAGATTATCTCATTTATTTGACCAACTATGGAACGATCACTTGTTTTCGTGTATTCGATTCCATGCATTTCTTTACAATATAAGTCAATCAATTCTTCACTGACCCGGTCAGCCTCCAAGTTTTGTCGAACCCCGTCCAAAATCATGTTATCCAAACCCTTCAGGTCCTTAGCCATAAGAGGACCTAGCACGAAATTG
>JBFELW010000444.1:0-2335 GCA_041551995.1 Paenisporosarcina sp. | reverse complement strand
TTAGTGAAAATATCCATATGATGAAGTAGGAAAAAAAGAAGGAGAATACCTATTCATGAATAACCAAACTAAAGACCAAATACAAGCTAGAAGAACATTTGCTATTATCTCGCATCCCGATGCTGGTAAAACTACAATGACGGAAAAACTTTTGTTTTTTGGTGGAGCCATTCGCGATGCCGGAACTGTAAAGGCAAGGAAAACAGGTAAATTTGCTACATCCGATTGGATGGAAATCGAAAAACAACGTGGAATTTCTGTAACATCCTCTGTTATGCAATTTGATTACAGTGATTGCCGTATTAATATTTTAGATACACCTGGACACCAAGACTTTAGTGAAGATACCTATAGGACTTTAATGGCGGTAGATAGTGCAGTTATGATAGTCGACGTTGCAAAAGGAATTGAAGCACAGACAATTAAATTATTTAAAGTATGTCGTTTACGAGGAATACCAATTTTTACTTTCATTAACAAAATGGATCGTCAAGGAAAAGAGCCATTAGAGTTAATGGAAGAATTGGAAGAGGTTTTAGGAATCCAATCATATGCGATGAACTGGCCTATTGGTATGGGGAAAGAATTCCTAGGAATTTATGATCGATTTAACAATCGAATTGAACAGTTCAGAACGGAAGAAAAAGATCGTTTCTTACCTCTGAAAGACTCAGGAGAATTAGCTGTTGATCATTCGATGATTCAATCTTCTTATTATAAGCAAGCAATGGATGACATCATGTTGTTAAACGAAGCGGGAAATGATTTTGATGCTGAAAAAGTAAAAAACGGAGAAATGACACCTGTTTTCTTTGGAAGTGCGTTAACCAATTTCGGTGTACAAACATTTTTAGAAACATATTTACAGTTTGCACCAACTCCTCAACCTAGAAAAACGGATATGGATGAAACCGTAAACCCAACTTCAGATGAGTTTTCAGGTTTTATATTTAAAATACAAGCAAACATGAATCCAGCCCATCGTGACCGTATTGCGTTTGTGCGAATTGTTTCAGGTAAGTTTGAACGAGGAATGACAGTAACTCTCGCTAGGACAGGAAAGACATTTAAATTATCTCAATCCACTCAGTTTTTAGCAGATGATCGTGAAACTGTTGATGAAGCGGTGGCGGGAGATATTATTGGTCTTCATGATACGGGTAGTTACCAAATAGGCGATACCATAACAGGTGGAAAAAAATCATTTAGTTATGAAAAGTTACCGCAGTTCACACCTGAATTGTTTGTTCGAGTTACAGCTAAAAATGTAATGAAGTCAAAACATTTTCATAAGGGCATCATGCAACTTGTACAAGAAGGTGCCATTCAGTATTACAAAACACTTCATACTGAAGACGTTATTTTAGGTGCAGTTGGTCAACTTCAATTTGAAGTGTTCGAGCATCGTATGAAGGCAGAATATAATGTTGAGGTTCGTATGGAACCAATAGGAAACAAAATAGCCCGTTGGATTATGAATGAAGAAATTGTGACAGAAACGATGTCCAGTCCACGAAGTGTTCTCGTTAAAGATCGCTATGACCGCTATGTATTCTTATTTGAGAATGATTTTGCGATGAGATGGTTCCAAGACAAAAATGAAAATGTAGAATTGTATAGTTTGCTATAGGATAACAAGCCTGTCTTCGGACAGGTTTTTTTCTTTTGATTTAACTTGTGATTACGGTTGATTTGCGCTTCAGGCGGACGCTTTCTTACCATTAGTCAAGCGTTTTTCCATTATTCTTCAGTAGAAAAGGGTGAGTTCTTTGTACTAAGCGGTTGCTTTCCGTTCCGGCGCTAGCTTTCCGCGGGCACGGCCTCAGCCGCTTCGGGCCAACAGGATGTTGGTCACGAAGGCGTTGCCACACGATGTGGCGGCCTTAGCCTTCGATCCTTTCTGCTCGTTGCAGGGTCATCGGCTCGCGCTGTTCCCGCAGGAAAGAATAACGAGGGTTTGGTCGTTATTCTTTGCGACGGAGCTAGCGTAGCGATGCAGGAGCAGATGTTTACCATGCGCCTGCACTCCAAGCATCACGGAATCTTAATTTCCACTAACTGGATATCCTCTTCCGTGAAGGAATCGATGCGTTCCCTTAACGATCGGAAACCGGTTTGGGTATGTTCCAATTCTCCTTCATACTGGCAGTGTTGATTACGGTCGTAGACGACCATTGTACTTTTTTCCATACTGACTCAAAAGCGATGACGTGTTTCATACATGGTAAGAAAGCGTCTGCCTGTAATGGAAATCACATGTACTAGTTGTTTTGCCTCTAGCCTCGAAACATAAAAGTGTGTTGTTAGTGAATCTGATAGAACCATGTTAAAAATG
>JBFELW010000443.1:0-2350 GCA_041551995.1 Paenisporosarcina sp. | reverse complement strand
TTCTGAGCTTTCCGTAATGGTCGATCGTACAATAGACTTGGTACAACTGCTAGAGCCATAAACGATGTTAAGATTAAGAACATGGCAGTCATGCCATATAAATCTACTAATACACCACCAACAAAAGGTCCTAGCATTCTACCAACAGTTGCTGCGCTATTGACGATTCCCTGATAGAATCCTTCTCTTCCTTTTGGTGCTAGTTGGCTTGCTAGAGTTGGTACTGCTGGCCAAACAAATAATTCTCCAAAAGTTAGAATGACCATGGCTGTAACAAACAGCGAGAATGTATGTGCGTAACTAACGACTATAAAAGAAATCATCATTATAACAATACCTAAAACAAGCTGCGCTTTTAAATGATGTTCAAGTCTTTTTACAATAGGTTTGATTATGGGTTGGAATGCTAATATGAGTAAACCATTAATGGTCCACAAAAGACTATATTGCTTTAATGTTAAGCCAATATCCTGAGTAAATGTTGCAATGGTTGACTGCCATTGAACATAAACTAACCAACAAATTAAATAACCACTTGCTACAATTAACAAAGCGTAAAATGGTGCTTTATTTTTAATTTTCTTACCTTCATTAATAACTGAAGTATGACGATCTGATGCAATATTAAATTTACGATATCCAAAAAATGCAATAAAAAAGAAAACAATATACATCGCTAAATTTGCTAGGAAAATGTAGTCGAAGCTGTAACTCGCAATAATACCCGCTACTGCAGGTCCAATCGCAACACCCAAATTTTGAGATAAGTAAATTACGTTAAACGCTTTTCTTCCTCCCTCAGGCCAAACCGTACCTACCATCGCATACATACTAGGAAATACAATTCCTCCGCTGAATCCCATTATTGTTAGAAACCAGACATAATGTGGCCAACCATTCCAAATGGTTAGACCAAGTAATCCTAGCATGGTCATACTAATTCCGAGCATAATTGATTTATATCCACCAATCCGGTCAAATAAATAACCGCCTAGCAAATTACCGATAATACCAGTCCCTGCATTAGCCATAAGAACCAAGCCCGCAACAGATAAACTTTTCCCTAAATGGTCATGTAAATAAATTGTATTTAAAGGCCATAAAAAAGAGCTACCTGTTACATTTACTAGCATCCCAATGATTAAAAGCCACACACTTTTCGGCATAAAATATCCTCCGTCATTTTAATTCAAAAATAAGTGTATGCTTTTTTATTCATTTCGACAAGACGCCATAAATAATGTAATAATTCAGCAAATTTTTGGCATATGTGAATTCCTTTTATACGTGATAAAATTAGTACTATGAGGAGTTGTAGAATATGAATTTACCTTTTCCTTCAGATGGAAAACGATACTATACATGGAACCAACATTTGCGAAATGAGTTTGGTTTTAAAGTGTTTAAAGTCGCTTTAGACGCAGGCTTTGATTGTCCTAATCGCGATGGAACTGTCGCTTATGGAGGTTGTACTTTTTGTAGTGTTTCCGGTTCAGGCGATTTTGCTGGTGATCGAGTAGACCCAATCCCTGTCCAGTATGCGAAAGTAAAAAGCAAAATGAATCAAAAATGGAAAAACGGAAAAACAATGGCGTACTTCCAGGCTTACACCAACACACATGCTCCTCTTCACATCTTAAAAGAGAAGTTTGAAGCTGCACTTGAACAAGATGACGTTATTGGTATCTCTATTGCCACCCGTTCTGATTGTCTCCCTGATGAAGTTGTAGACTATTTAGCTGAATTAAATGAACGTACCTACGTATGGGTAGAACTTGGTTTACAAACGGTACATGAAAAAACTGCGACATTAATTAACCGTGCACATGACTTTCCTTCTTATATAGAAGGTGTACAAAAGCTACGAAAACATGGTATTCGAGTTTGCACACATATTATCAATGGCTTACCACTGGAAGATACCGAAATGATGATGGAAACAGCCCGCGAAGTAGGTAAACTTGATGTTCAAGGGATTAAAATCCATTTACTTCATCTATTAAAAGGGACACCAATGGTTAAACAATATGAAAAAGGCATGGTGGAATTTTTGGATAAAGATGCATACATTCAACTGGTTGCCGATCAATTAGAGATATTGCCGTCAAAAATGGTCATCCACCGAATAACCGGTGATGGTCCAATAAACTTAATGATTGGTCCCATGTGGAGCGTCAACAAATGGGACGTTTTAAACGGGATAGATGCAGAACTTGAAAGACGAGGAAGCTGGCAAGGGAAGTATTATGGAGGGAACGTGACGTCTTTATGATACTTGAACGCGTACTTCCTTATGTGAAGACCTTGTTAAAAAGTGTCATTTCTCCAGGTGATATTGTAATAGACGCTA
>JBFELW010000442.1:0-2379 GCA_041551995.1 Paenisporosarcina sp. | reverse complement strand
CTTTTTCATCTATCTTCGTTTGAACAAATACAGCTTCCTGTTGGTTCGGTGCAAGAGTAGGCTGTGTAACTGAAAATAGTTTACTTAAGTCCTCTGTCGTAATTCTGCGTTTCACCAAAATAGTTCCTCCTCTTATGTTGTATCCCTATATCTATTTCGACAATCGTAACAGTTTTCCTTTTATTTTAAAAATTAAATCTATTGAATGATTAATATCTTTCAGAAGATAGTATATTACTTCTCTCTTCTGTAATTTTCATACCTATGTAATGAAAAGACGCAATTTTCTTTCTGAAAAAGGAATTCTAATATTTATTACCTAACTTTGATTGTTTCTCTGCAAAAAGGGTAATGACTAGGAAATATAGAACGGGAGGGTTTTTAATGGGTTCTTTTGATTTGCCTCATTATCCGAATTCTTATTGGAGGGAGCACAGAGGGATTTCTTCCTTTACTCCAGTAAGTCAAAATTTATCTACTGATGTATTGATAGTAGGTGCTGGAATTGTAGGTATTACAGCTGCTTATTTATTAGCAAAAGAAGGTGTACAAGTAAAAGTCATTGAAGGAAGCACCATTTCAAGTGGTACAACAGGATTCACCACTGCGAAAGTAACGGCGCAACATGGACCTATTTATCATGATTTAATTAAAACATTTGGTGAAGAAAAAGCAAGATTGTACTTTGAAGCCAATCAACAGGCTCTACAACACGTAAGAGAATTAGTAAAGTCATTATCTATAGACTGTGATTTAGAAGATCGTCATGCTGTTATATATGCCGAAACTGAAGAAGGCAAGAACGTCTTACACGCTGAAAAAGAAGCGTATGATAAGTTAGAGATACCGAGTAATTTGTCAAACGCAATTCCCACTCTTCCTTTTCCAGTACAAGAAACGCTCTCTATGTTAAATCAAGCACAGTTTCACCCAGTGAAATACGTAACAGCTCTCCTAAAAGAAGCACAAAAATTAGGGGTAACTTTTCATGAGGACTCACGAGCAATGAAGATTAAAAATGGCGATCAACTCACTGTAGAATTTAGAGATGACCTGGAAGTCACAGCAAACAAAGTGCTTGTAACTAGTCACTTCCCTTTTAATGATGAAGATGGTCTGTATTTTACAAGACTTGAACCCAAGAGATCTTACGCAGTATGTGCAAAAGTTTCGGATATTGAATTAGACGGGATGTATATCAATGTCGAAAAACCTACCCGCTCCATTCGAACTGTTAAAGGACCTAAGGGAGAACAGTACGTTTTAATCGGCGGTGAGGGACATAAAGTTGGACAACATACTGATGAAACGAACGAAAATTATCAAACACTAGCCAATTTTGCCAAGCAACATTATCCAGTTGAATCTATTGATTATCATTGGTCAGCACAAGATTATGCCACTCTCGACCAAATTCCATACGTGGGCAAAACGATGACAGGAATGCCAAATGTTTTCGTCGCCACAGGTTTTGATAAGTGGGGGATGACCAACGGAACAAACGCCGCTTTTCTGTTAACTGACTTGTGTCAAGGTAGAGAAAATCCTTATGAAGATGTATTTACACCGACACGTTCTAAAATGAAAACAGAAGATGCGAAGAATTTCCTGAAAACTAATGCGAATGTAGCAAAAGAGTTAGTGACTGGAAAATTCACACGTCCTTCTAATTCTATTGAGGACTTAAAAGAAGATGAAGGTAAAATTGTCATGATAGATAACCATAAAACAGGTGCCTACAAAGATCATCAAGGTAAACTACACCTAGTGAAACCAACATGTACGCATATGGGGTGTGATGTAAACTGGAATGACGAAGAAAGGTCATGGGACTGCCCTTGTCATGGTTCCCGGTTCTCGTACACAGGTAAAGTATTGGAAGGTCCTGCAGTTGAACCTTTGCAACAAAGAGATGTTGACGGAAATAACAAATAGTCTTGAATTAAATAATACATTGGAGATATTTAAGGGTGTCCTATTTATGGACACTCTTTTTCACTTCTAATAAAAAAAAGGATGGGCAGACCCCATCCAAAAAGTTCTTACTTATTTGACGTAAAACTGACCACATCAAGATTGATGTACTCTTTCACGACATGAAAGCATTGTTCAAATTCAAAGAGCAGAGAAAATGTAGCATATACCATAATCATTGTAAAAAATGTCATGGCTATTAAATGGAGTGGTTTAGGCCTGCCACCATTGTAACGAATTACAATCAACCCAATACCAATGTAGATAAGCACTAAAACCGTAATTTCCATGTTTGCTCTCCTCAAAAAATAGACATTCATGTCGTAAATATCGTTGACTACTTAATCTTACTCGATAAAATACGACAAAATTCGCTAAAATGTTGGGAATGTTTTCACATTTGAG
>JBFELW010000441.1:0-2385 GCA_041551995.1 Paenisporosarcina sp. | reverse complement strand
TAGTCTAATCATTCTTGTAACCCCCTCTTTTAAGTATAAACATTCTGAAAATATAATAAAACTTCAATCTTTGTTTTATATAAAAACAGCAAAACACTTTTACTTGAAAAACAGTTTAATATATTTTACATTTGAATTAATACTTATTTATAATTATTATAAATAAGTAGTGAATAGGATGAAAAAATTAACAACTAACCAAGGCGTACCGATTGGTGATAACCAAAACTCTCGTACCGCTGGCAGTCGGTGCTATGCCATTTAAACAGCAAACTTCACGTGTAAATTATGAGCCTAGTAGTTTTGACACAGAACCGAAAGAAGCACCAGAATATCAAGAAATTAATCCACCAATTTCGGGTGTAGCTGGTAAAAACGCAATTGAGAAAACGAATAATTTTGGTCAAGCTGGAGAAATTTATCGAGGCTACGATGAGTCAACAAAACAAGAGCTCATAAAAAACTTGCTCTCTGAATTCTCATTTAGCTACAGCTGCCAATATAGATATGAAACTGTATTTGTAAAAGGTAGATTGGTAGTATGCTTTATTAATTGAATTTACAAGAATTTTTCCGTACTGTTATATCAGACGGAAAAACTCTTTTTTAATGAGGTGAAGCTATGCGTATACAATTAAATGTCGAGGGTCTCTCTCAATATGACGACTCCATAAATACCGACTTTCAATCTTCAGCTTGTGGCCCCGTTACGGCTTTAACTATACTTCGCTACTGGATGCCAAACGCATGCCCATATGATGCAAATCAATTGTATCGTATATTGGGTACTTCTCGAATTGGTTTATTTACATGGCGACTTAAGAAAATATTACAAAAAACCCTCGGACCCTCATGGGAGATTAATACGTGCTCAATAGAAGAAGCTAAAGCTGAACTTTTAGAAGGACGACCAGTTGCCTGTAAATTTGATCGTTATTTTTCATTTAGATGGTTTAGCTCCTTTGATTATTCCTACCATTGGGTACCCTTAATCGGTTATGAAGAAGCTGAAAACAGCTTAAGACTTCTCATCCACGATAATGGTGGAAGAAATCGCGATAGTCAGATTCGTCATATTTCATACGAAAAGAACAAGGATATCTTAACATTTGTGAAAATAGTTCCTCGTTCTAAATTGGTTGACTAACTTTTAAAAAGCCACAGTACGATTTAACATAGCTGAAAAAAAGAAAATGCCCAACGTAAAATCACTGGGCATTTTCTTTATTTTTGAATTTAAATAGAATACAACGAGCGTGCATGTCGACTTGTCATTCCATAACCTGCTTGTTCTAGCTGCTGTAACTGTTCATGTGTATAGGTCGGAATTAATAGTTGGTCCATTTCAATCGGTAAATCCATCTCACAATGAATAGTAGCCAGTTTTTTTGATAAGCGTAACATATCGATGTTCTCTTCAATTTTCTTTTGTTGACCCGGTTTTAATTCTTTCAGTGAATCAATAACTCCCTCCACTGTCCCATAGGTTTGAATCAATTGTAATGCACTTTTCGGTCCAATTCCCTTAACCCCGGGATATCCATCACTAGAGTCCCCCATAAAAGCTTTCACATCAGCAAATACAGTAGGCTCTATTTGATACTCTTCTAGAAAACGCTCGTATGTATACTCATCATAAATTGCATACCCTTTTTTAGTGAATGCAATTTTTGTGGTTGGGCTAAGAAGTTGTAATAAGTCCTTATCGCCACTAACAATCGTAATATTCGCTTCATTTTGCCATTTACAAGCCATTGACCCGATTAAATCATCGGCTTCCATACCAACTTCTCCAAAATTTTGCCAACCAAGCATTTTTGACAGTTCTTTTGACATATCAAATTGTGGAAGCATCTCCTCGGGTGGTGCTGGTCGATTCGATTTGTATCCATCAAATAAATCATTTCTAAATGTATGCATACCCATATCCCAGCAAATGGCCATATGCGTTGGTTGCATCATTTGTTTAGCGGTCAGAACATGACGCGCAAAACCTTGTACGCCATTCGTTGGTATTCCTGCTTCATTTCGAAAATATTGCCCAAAGACGGACGTGGCAAAAAAGGATCGGAATAATAGAGCCATTCCATCAATTAATAAAATATGTGGTTTATCTGTTGTTTGCATGTATTGTTCCTCCTTCTATAATTGCTTCTATAAAAACACTCTGTTTAGTATAACAAAGTTGAATCAGAACATATACGTCCCTTATGGAACACTATCCTTCCAAACTTGAACACCAATGAAATCTTTAAAGTATATTTTGCAAAAAAAAGGGAATTCTACTTGTGTCTATGGAGAAGGAAAGGATGGTTAAATATGAACGTGGAACAACACAAACAATTAACTTCTGGTGTAACTAATTCTCAGGAGTCTCCTTTTTCC
>JBFELW010000440.1:0-2410 GCA_041551995.1 Paenisporosarcina sp. | reverse complement strand
TATTGTGATATTACATACCGAGGTAAGGGGTAAAGGGGAGCCAATTGTGTTTCTCCATACAGGCTTGCAAACAGGGGTAACAGATTTCGAATACCAAAGACAACATTTTGAACATTCGTTTAAGGTAATTCTTCCGGATTTAAGAGGTCACGGTAAATCAAACGAAGATGATTTTTCGAATTACTTTGAGGATTGTGCCAAAGACCTTGCTGAAACATTAAAAAGTTTAGAGATAGAATCAGCTCATATTATGGGATGTTCTCTAGGGGCGTTAGTGGGTTTATTTTTTGCGAAAAGATTCTCGTCTATGGTGAAAAGCGTAAGTCTTTCAGGAATTACAGCCGAAAAACCAGAGGACTGGATTAAAATGCATAGGGACGATGTGGCCCATCAAACTCAATTATTACAAAACGAAGAAGTGGTCATTCATTTTAATCAGCTACACCAATCAAATTGGAAACAGTTTCTTTATATGGCACGCAATGAAGATTGGTATCCATTTCATGAAACGAACAATCTAAACGGCATCCATGCCCCCATCCTCTTTCTCGTTGGGGAAGGTAGTAAGCATGAAACAAAGAGTGCTATGGACTATGCTAAAATGAAAGACGATGTCCACGTTGGCATCATTCCTTTCGCAGGACATTTAGTGCACTCAGAACAGCCGCTTATTTATACGAAAATTTTAGAAGAATTCTTAATAAAAATAATTGATTAATTTAAATTAGAGAATAGATCGAAAAACAAAAGGGATATCCACACCAGGGTATCCCTTTTGATATGAACACTTTTTACTGTTTAATATTTATTCAAAAAAATAGTAATCTATTTGTAAGTTGTCTTCATCTATCACATAATGAAAGATACTATAATCTTAAGAACTGAGGAGATATTTTTGAAAGATGATTTAGAATTCGACATGGAAATGGCGAGAGAATATGACAAAGGAATAAGGCGTGCATTGCCTACATATGATGCATTATTTCGTATGGTTCAATCTTTTCTGAGAGTAAACGTGGTAGACGGGGCAAACATATTGATAGTGGGTGCTGGTGGAGGAAATGAAATCGTAACATTTGGAACGGCAAATCCAACCTGGTCTTTTTCGGGTGTGGATCCATCAGAGGCGATGTTAGAAGTTGCCATGCAAAAAGCGAGAAATGAAGGAATCGAAGAACGTGTGTCTATTTATACAGGCACAGTGGAACAAGTCGAATTCCATGAAAAGTTTGATGCTGCAACCTGCTTGCTAGTTCTACATTTTGTAGAAACAATGGAAGAAAAATTGAGGTTGTTAAAAACAGTGAAAGAAAACTTGGAGCCTGGGGCACCCTTTGTTCTCGTTACGATGTATGGAGATCAATCCAAATCCGAGTTTGATGAACGAATGAATTTATGGAAATCGATATGGCTTGATTTAACTGATTTAACGAAAGAAGATGTTGAGGGAATGGAAGAATCAGTACGCGAATTATCATTTGTTTCAGCCATTGAAATTAAAAGTCTTATGAATCAGGCTGGTTATGAACGGGTTACACAATTCTTTTCTACAACACTTTTTGGTGGCTGGATTGCCTATAATGAAAACTAAAAGACAGACGAGGGTCTGTCTTAATTCACTTCAAAGGGTGCCTCTAAATAAAAGTTTGCCTTTTTATTAAGTAAGAGAGAATCAAGCTCATTAAAATTTACTCTCTTTAAATTATTCCGCTTAAAGACCATGTTGAATACAGCATAATCTACTGGATCCCCTTGTTGATCTTCAATTTTTGTTTCTATGATTAAATCCACTTCTAGGACTTCCGAATGTCTTTTTACATCTTGTAGTACATGTGCACAACTTTCGAGTGTATCCACTTTAAATTCCTCGTAAGTTTCATCGTTAAATACATATGTAAATGCAATAATCGTCAATTTTTTGGTCTCATCGTTAAATTCAATAAGCTTAACAGCATCTTCTGGAAATTCGTGTCGGTAACCAAAGTTTTCCACCACGGAATAACCAATAGTTTGATCCATTTCGCTTTGTGTTTCTATCGCTTCTGTTGACTCTACTTCCTCAGAACAGCCCACCAGGAGAAATAGTAAAGAGAATATCAAAACTAGTTTCTTCATTAAAGGTAGCCACCTCTTTAAATGGATTTAATACTAGTATAATAGATATTTATTATATCTGGTATATATTAGATGAAATCAATGATAACTCCCATTATTACCACTCAAATTCTTCTGTTCTCTAGGAATAATAGGTTTCTATTTTTACTAAAAGGGGAACTTCATAACATATAGAGTGAAGAAGGAGTGGCGTAGATGAACAAGCCATCTAAAGAACAAACATTAAACAAGGTGAGAGAAGCTAAGCCATGGATTCGTCGTTTTGCCCGCTTCGGCTATATGGCTAAAGGTGTGG
>JBFELW010000439.1:0-2428 GCA_041551995.1 Paenisporosarcina sp. | reverse complement strand
AACGTAGTTGAATGAGTTTAAGTTTTTCAATTCAGCTTTTGTACCGAATTGCTCTTGACCGTAAGGACGTAATGAAATATTGGCGTCACAACGTAGTGAACCTTCTTCCATTTTACAGTCCGACACACCTGTGTATTGGATAATTGCCTTCACTTTTTCCAAGTAGGCATACGCTTCAGCTGGAGTGCGAATATCTGGTTCAGAAACGATTTCGATTAACGGCGTACCTTGACGATTGTAATCAACAAGTGAATAGCCTTTATCTGTATGCGTCAGTTTCCCTGCATCTTCTTCTAAGTGTAAACGAGTAATACCGATGCGTTTTTTATAACCATCTACTTCAATTTCAACCCAACCATGTTCACCGATTGGCTTGTCATATTGTGAGATTTGGTACGCTTTTGGATTATCCGGGTAGAAATAGTTTTTGCGGTCAAATTTTGTATGCGTTGAAATTTCACAATTAAGTGCCATCGCCGCTTTCATACCAAATTCGATTGCGCGTTTATTAACAACAGGTAAAACACCTGGGTATCCAAGGTCAATTACATGTGTATTTGTGTTAGGTTCCGCACCAAAGTGTGCAGGTGAAGGCGAGAACATTTTAGAATCTGTTTTTAATTCAACGTGGATTTCTAATCCAATAACGGTTTCGAAGTTCATGATTTTGTTCCCTCCCAGATTTGAGGAGTTTGTTTATGGAAGCTCGTTGCTTGCTCATATGCATGAGCAACACGGTAAATGGTCGCCTCGTCAAAATGTTTCCCTATAATTTGTAAGCCAAGTGGCATGCCATCCGCAAATCCACATGGAATTGAAATTCCTGGTACACCTGCTAAGTTAACTGGAATTGTTAAAATATCATTGGCGTACATCGTTAAAGGATCATCATTCTTTTCGCCCACTTTAAAGGCAGGAGTTGGTGTAGTTGGTCCGATGATGACATCGTATTTTTCAAATACTTGATCGAAATCTTGTTTGACCAATGTACGCACTTGTTGCGCTTTTCTGTAGTAAGCATCGTAAGAACCTGCACTTAGTGCAAATGTACCTAACATAATACGTCGTTTTACTTCATCTCCGAATCCTTGTGCACGTGTTTCTTTGTATAAATCCATTAAAGATTCTACATTATCCGCACGGAAACCATAACGTATGCCGTCAAAACGAGCCAAGTTTGAAGATGCTTCAGATGAAGCAAGTAAATAGTACGTTGCTAAACCATATTTAGAATGTGGCAATGAAACCTCTTCCCAAGTTGCACCTAGAGATTCAAGTACTTTTAAAGCATCCAAAACCGATTGTTTTGCTGCTTCCCCAACACCTTCACCTAAATATTCAGATGGTACACCAATACGTAGTCCTTTAATGTCGCCAGTTAAGGACTTCACAAAGTTCGGTACATCTATGTTGGCAGATGTTGTATCACTAGGATCTACACCTGAAATCGCTTCAAGTATAAGAGCATTATCTTCTACTGTACGAGTAATTGGACCAATTTGGTCTAAAGATGATGCAAATGCAATTAATCCATAACGAGATACGCGACCATATGTTGGCTTCATCCCGACCACACCACAGAATGCAGCGGGTTGACGGATGGATCCACCTGTATCTGAACCTAGAGAAAATGGTACTTCTCCTGCTGCTACAGAAGCAGCCGAACCACCTGAAGATCCACCTGGAACACGATCTAAGTCCCATGGATTACGTGTGATTTTGTAAGAAGAATTTTCAGTTGAAGAACCCATGGCAAACTCGTCCATGTTTAATTTCCCGACTGTAATTAGACCTGCAGCACGTAATTTATGAACAACCGTTGCATCATAAATTGGGTTAAATCCTTTTAGAATTTGTGAGCCACTTGTTGTTTCTAAGCCCTCCGTGACGATATTATCTTTTACGCCGATTGGCAAACCAAATAATGGTCCTCTTTTTTCAAAAGGTACTTGATCCATTTCATTTGCTTGAGCTGTTGCTTGTTCCTTATTTAACGCCAAAAAAGCTTTTACATCTGCATCCAATGCGTCGATACGTTTGAATGATTCCGCCGTAACGTCTGCAATTGAAATTTCTTTTTTATGTAGTAAAGCTTGAAGTTCAGATGCTGTGTGATTAAAAAGTGTCATTGGATTCCCTCCTTGCTACGGTCTATTCTAAAATGGTTGGTACTTTGACTTGTCCCGCTTCGTGTTCATGTACATTCTTCATCATCTTGTCACGGTCTAAACCTGGAACAGACTTATCTTCACGTAAGACATTAACAAGAGGTAAGACATGTGTAGTAGGTTCTACATTTGTTGTATCTAACTCATTTAATTGCTCAGCAAAATTAGTAATTGCAGCAAGTTGGCCTGCAAACTTTTCAGCATCCTCTTCTGTAATGGCAAGACGCGCTAAATGCGCTACGTGCTTTACTTCTTCTTTT
>JBFELW010000438.1:0-2431 GCA_041551995.1 Paenisporosarcina sp. | reverse complement strand
GACATAAACGATGATAATTATGGAGGGTACAATACATGCCAAAGAAAAGTACAATTGGCTTTTTAATTTTGTGTATCGTTTTGTTAAGCGGGTCATTCTATCCTTTAGACGCTTACATAACTAAACCTGGAGGAGCCTACCCTCTTGAACCTCTAGTCAATGTCCAAGGTGGAGACACAGATGACGTGGGAACAATGAATTTAATGACGATTGCTTTAGCCAAAGCGACGCCCTTTACTTATTCATGGGCAAAGATAGCGGAAAATCAAAAAATTCTTCAGTCTAATCAAGTAAGAAGGCCAAATGAAGACGACGAAGAGTATTCAATGCGCCAGTTGAAACTGATGTCACAATCACAATTCAACGCAATACTAGTGGCTTTTCAGCAAGCTGAATTACCTTATGAGATTATTTCAAAAGGTGTATTCGTATTAAATGTTCTCCCTGATGCAGCCGCTGATGGTTTATTAAAAGCAGGGGATAGAATCGTAAGTATTGATGATATAGATGCTGATAATCAAGATAAAGTAGTGAAATACTTACAAGACAAAGATGTTGACGAGACGGTTAAATTACGTGTAGAACGAGATGATAAGCTTCAAGAAATCATTATTAAACTAAAACCCATCCCTGGTGTTGCTAATCGAGCTGGTTTAGGAATCACGTTTATGGAAGATAAAACAATTGAAACGACACCTGAAGTCTTCATTCGATCCGATGATATTGGTGGGCCATCAGCAGGTCTTATGTTCACCCTTGAGCTTTTAAACCAATTAAAGGACGAGGATCTGACAAAAGGGTATAAGGTTGCAGGTACGGGTGAGATGTCAAGCAATGGAGAAGTAGGACGTATTGGAGGGATTGATTTAAAGATTGTTGCCGCTGATAAAGCGGGGATAGAAGTCTTTTTCGCCCCAGACGATATACTCCCAGAAGAAGTGTTGAAAAAGAACGATTCTCTTCGATCTAATTATGAAGAGGCTCGTGAGGCTGCAAAAAGAATAGGCACGAAAATGAAAATCGTGCCAGTAAGAACGATTGATGATGCGTTAACTTATTTGGAAAACCTAGAGTCCAAAAGTTAGATTGTGATGGGTGGCTTCCGATAATCCATTCCTATGAGATTATGGTCCGTTACCGACTGAAGGCCGAGCATATACATGTTAGTTGCATGTATATCATAGGAAAGAAGGGAATCTTTTGTTGCAGCAACTCGACTGAGAAGCGGCAATGAAAGGTTTTTTTTATTGGCATTTAAATAACTTTGTCCAGCCGCAGTCATTCCAAGAAGTCTTAAATAAGTTGGTTCTCTATGTTGTTTTAAATCTTCCCAAGTAAAGCCTGTATATATATGCGTGAGCATCCGTTGAATTCTTGTCCATGTATAACGTTTAGATTTCACGATTGACATAAATTCTTCAAATGTCTGACTTTTTTTAGCAGCTTCTTTTATTAGATATTCAATTCCCTCTGTTACTTCTGCGTAGGTTGAAAGTTCTTTAGTAGACATTCTTAAAATGCTAAATCGGAGCAAAGGCCAAAATTGTTGCCAACTACCAAACACACCCATTTCAGATTTCCATTCGAGAATCTTTTCTAATGAAGTTGATGGCATGTATTGAGAGATTTCTTGTACAGATGCATCATCAAAAATGGCTTTTCGTATTCCAGTTGCACTCGCAATGGATTGGTATTGCTCAACTGGATCATGATACCCAGCAACAATCCTTTGAATGGTAACCGGCTTTATGTTAGCGTTTATGTTTAGTGCTGCTTCAATGTAGTGGTAGCCAAGTATGTTATTGGGTTTCGATAAATCAACAAACAATTCATCTCTATTAAACGTTAGTTCCGAGTAAGCTTCATTTAATGCTCTTGGATAACTCATCCCAGTTTGTATGAATTTTTTAATAGAAAGTTGGTAAGACTCTTTTTGTGATGTTATCAGGTCATAACTGTTAATAAAAGGTTCTATTGTTCCCTGTTCACTACCAAAACAGAAGGAAGAACAACCTATAGCTTCTAGAATTGAAATAGAACCATGTGCAAAGTCACTTGATTGTGCCGTAGCAAATACATAAGGAAGTTCGATGACTAAATCAACGCCTCCATTTAAGGCCATTTGGGCACGGGTCCATTTGTCTACAAGAGCGGGCTCACCTCTTTGAAGAAAATTACCACTCATTACGGCGATCATAATGTCTGCTCCTGTATTCTCACGTGATTCTTTGATATGATATAAATGTCCGTTATGAAACGGATTATGTTCTACCACAACTCCGGTTGCTCGCAATCACTTCGCCCCCCTGTTATCTATCTTGATTATACGGGTGAAAAAATGGTGTGACAAGAAATTATCTTGACATCTAAATTCCTGCATTATATAATCAACTTTGTTGTCTTGAGGTGATAAGCGTATGAAATGGGTAAT
>JBFELW010000437.1:0-2439 GCA_041551995.1 Paenisporosarcina sp. | reverse complement strand
TGTTTCATTGAAAACATATCCGCCCATGCCTGCAATTGCACCATGTGCGAAGTAGAAGTTATCCCAAAGTGCCAGGAATCCATAGTTATCTCCTTTTGTGAAATCTTTAGAGAATGTATAAAGTTCATCAAGTGTTTTAGGTGCTTCACTCATTAAAGCTTTGTTGTAGATAAATACTGGTGTTTCCGTAGCTTTCGGAAGACCATATAATTTACCATCATACATTTGTGCAGTTAGAGCAGATTCACTGTATACCTTCAACACAGAGTCTTCTACGTTAATTTCTTGGATTAGTCCTTCTGTTACAACTTGACCAATTTGGTCATGTGGCAGTGTTACTACGTCCGGAGCGTTTCCTCCAGGACCATCAAGGCGTAATTGATCACGGATTTTATCTGCCATATTCAATTCTTTGAATTCTACTTTAATACCATACTCTTCTTCAAAAGAAGCAATGGCTTCGGGTAACCAACTAGCTTTATCAACATCTTCCCAAATTACAAGTTTTTCAGGTTTTGGCTCTTCAGATGCCTCTTTGCCGTCGGTGCCTTTTCCTGACTCAGTATTTTCTCGATCTGGTGCACAAGCGGCTAACATACCAAGTAATAGAATCAACATCATGAATAAAAGACTTTTTTTCATTATAACCCTCCTAATATCTTTTTCTATTTATGTATTTATACAACCGTTTGCACAAATGGACCTAAACTTATTTAAAGATGATTATTCCATTTTAAAAATATATCACTTTAATAAAATTCCGTATTTTGTGAAAGCGGTTGCACAAATCTTATTTTAATTATAATGTTTATTTATAATTTTACAACTACTATTTCTTTCGTTAAATAAAATTCGAGTATTGTAAATGAAACAAAATTGAGTTTCACGATTTGTTTTGTTATTCTGATTCAGAGTTTTATGCAAACGTTTGTCAAAATGAATATGAAATGGAGTGATTATTATAGAACGTTCAGCGATTTTTCATCGACCTGGCAATAATTTTTCTTTTATTCAAGATCATACTAATCTAGTAATTCGAATTAAAACAAAAAAAGATGATATAGAAAAAATCGAACTACTACATGGTGACCCTTACATTTGGATAAATGAAAAATGGGTTATTCAACATACAGAAATGTCACGGAGTGCCACTGACGACCTTTACGATTATTGGGAAGTCAAAGTTACACCACCCCACCGAAGAATTCGATACGGTTTTGAATTAGAAGCAAAAGGCGAAAAGTTAATTTATACAGAAAAAGGTTTTTATGAAACTATTATGTATGATTGTCAATACTATTTTTGCTTGCCATACATACATGCTTCTGAACTATTCAATGCACCTGAATGGGTAAAAGATACAAGATGGTATCAAATATTTCCCGATCGTTTCTATAACGGCAATCTTTCTAATGATCCAGAACATACACAAGCTTGGGGGAAATCTACTCCAACACAAACAAACTTTTTTGGAGGGGATTTTGAAGGTGTCGTCAAACAACTCGATTATTTAGTTGAACTAGGTATAAACGGTATTTATTTCACACCCATATTTACAGCACATTCCAATCACAAATATGACACCATCGATTACTTTAAAATTGATCCCCAATTTGGAACGGAAGAAGATTTAAAACGTTTGGTAAAAGCATGTCATGAGAGAGGAATTAAAGTCATGCTTGATGCTGTTTTTAATCATAGTGGCTATTATTTTGCTCCCTTCCAAGATGTATTGGAGAACGGTGCTCAATCAAAATTCGTTAACTGGTTCCACCCCCATACCCTGCCTCTCCATGGAGGAGAGCGTCCGAATTATGAAGCCTTTGCTTTTGTAGATTCGATGCCAAAACTTAACACGCAGCACCCTGAAGTTAAGCAATACTTACTCGATGTTGCATCGTATTGGATAAGCGAGTTTGATATCGATGGCTGGAGACTTGATGTAGCAAATGAGGTAGATCATCAGTTTTGGAGAGAGTTTCGAACGGTTGTACGTGAAAAGAAATCCGATTTATATATTCTCGGTGAAATATGGCACGATTCAATGCCTTGGCTACAAGGAGATCAATTCGATGCAGTCATGAACTATCCGTTTACGACAAATGTGTTAAATCTACTTGCCTATCAGACAATTACTGCCCAAGAATTCATGAATAGCATGACTACTGTTTTGCAGAGTTACCCTGAGAACGTAATAGATGTTACCTTTAATCTAGTAGGAAGTCATGACACCCCAAGAATACTTACCGAATGTAATGAAGATGTAAGACGTGTAAAACTAATTTATACAATGCTCTACACATTTATGGGTTCTCCCTGTATGTATTATGGCGATGAAATTGGTATGACAGGTGGCAAAGATCCCGACTGCAGAAAATGCATGGAATGGGATGTTGAGAAACAAAACATCGATTTACTTGAATACGTTAAAAAAATAAT
>JBFELW010000436.1:0-2453 GCA_041551995.1 Paenisporosarcina sp. | reverse complement strand
TCAAGGGTATCGATTGGATTCAATTCCAAAAAAGGATGAAATCATCTATTTGCGTGAGAACTCTAATGTTAGTACAGGTGGAGACTCGATTGATGTGACAGATGAAATTTCTGATGACTATAAAAAAATAGCAGTGGATGCAGTCTCAGTACTTGGAGCTAAAATTAGTGGCATCGATTTAATTATTGAAAATAAAGAAGTTCCTGCAGCTACTAAAAATGCTTATGGGATTTTAGAGGCGAATTTTAATCCATCTATGTATATGCATATATATCCATATAAAGGGAAATCCCGACGTTTAACTATGCATATAATAAATTACTTATTCCCTGAACTACTACAAAGTCAGGAATAAAAGTTAGTCAAATTAGAGGTACCATAAGCAAAATGCGAATTTACAACGTTAAGCTGTTAAATGACAATAAAGTTATTTAATGTTCAAATCCCAAACATGAATAACCCCGTTCTAAGTAGGGACGGGGTTAAAATACTATTGTTTAAATACTCACTAGCGTTGCATAAATGGTGACTGAAAATTCAATCTATTATTTATTATCCTTCCATGAAAAAAAGAAACAATAAAAGACGAGATGTCCTATAAAAGGACATACTCGTCATTTTCTACTGTTTAACATCACTATTCGATATACACATGGTAAAAGCCATTCACTCACTCTATTTTAATATAACTAATTTCATTTTCTATTGATCACGATTAATGGCAGTAAGAAACGCTTCTCCATACTTCTCGAGTTTATTCGCACCTACTCCGCTTACTTCTAAAAATTCACCTTCATTTTTCGGACGTTTTGCACACATATCCTTTAACGTTTTGTCTGAGAAAACGACAAAAGGTGGAACATTAGATTCGTCAGCAAGGCGTTTTCTAACTATACGAAGCTCCTCGAATAACGGATCATTATCCCCTATTTGTTGAGTAACTATGGCCCCTTTACGGAGTACTTTTCGATTCCCTTTTAGTACTTCTTTACTTTGCTCCGTTACAAAAATGGTTGGAAACGAGCCTTGTTCGACAGCAAGCAAATCTTGCGAAATCATGAACTCCATGAGATTAGCAACGTCTTTGGCACTATAATGTTTTAAAATACCATACGTTGATAGTTTGTCGAATCTGAATTCGAGCACTTTTTTATTTCGTGAACCTGTCAGAACTTGAGCAGTAAGTATTTTTCCGAATTTTTGTCCCATTCGAATAACACAAGATAAAACCATTTGCACATCTTGAGTGACATCTAGACTTTCACGTTGATCTGTACAATTGCTACATTGACCACAAACATCAGCATGCGTATCCCCAAAATAGTGAATAATAAATTGTTGTAAACAATTCTCTGTGTGGCAATAATCGACCATTCCTTGCAACTTGATAAGTTCTCCTGGAATTCGACTTGTATCCTGTGCTTGGTCAATCAAAAAGCGCTGTGTTTGAACGTCTTGCGATGCATAGAGCACAATACATGCACTCGCTAAGCCATCCCGTCCAGCGCGACCCGCTTCTTGATAATAGCTCTCCATATTTTTTGGTAATTGGTAGTGAATGACATAACGGATATTTGACTTATCAATTCCCATACCAAAAGCATTGGTCGCTACCATCACTTGAACCTCATCTTTTAAAAAGCGTTCCTGCTCATAACTACGATCTTCATCAAACATGCCACCATGGTATTTCGCCACGCTTACGCCACGTTTTTGAAGCATGTCATATATATGATTCACTGTCTTTCGTGTTGCAGCATAAATAATTCCTGATTCGTTTTCATTTTGCATCACATAGTCCTTAACAAACTTTTCACGGTCCTGCCCACGAACGACTGAGAAAGTTAAATTCGCCCGTTCAAAACCAGTCATCACTGTATTGGCTTCTTCTATATGAAGAATACGACAGATATCCTCTCGCACTTGTGGAGTTGCCGTCGCAGTTAACGCAAGCACAGTAGGTGTATTAGGAAAAAGTTCTGTCATCCGACTGATTAAACGGTAACTCGGGCGAAAATCATGACCCCACTGAGAAATACAATGTGCCTCATCAACAGCAATAAGAGGTACTGGTATATCCTGAAGCTCTTTTAAAAACGACTGAGAATCTAAACGTTCTGGCGCAATGTATAAAAGTTTCACGGCTCCACGATGAACATCATATAAAACGTCTCGCACCTCTTCATGACTTAACGAACTATTAATGTAAGCTGCATGTATTCCTGCTTCTAGTAATGTATCGACTTGGTCTTTCATTAAGGAGATTAATGGAGAAACGACAATTGTTGTGCCTTCTAACACTAGCGCAGGAATTTGATAACATATCGATTTCCCACCACCAGTAGGCATCACGCATATTGAATTATTTCCATTGAGCACTTGTTTGATCACTTGTTCTTGTCCAGTTCGAAAAGTCTCATAACCAAAATAAGTTTGTAAGTACTTTTTAGCTT
>JBFELW010000435.1:0-2458 GCA_041551995.1 Paenisporosarcina sp. | reverse complement strand
TCATTGCACTTCCCCTTCTAATGCTATCTCTAGCACTTCGTCCGCATGAGATACGAGTTTAAACGTTAAATTCTCACGCACACTTTCTGGTATATCTTCTATATCTCGTTCATTGTCTTTCGGTAAAATAATTGTTGTTAAACCAGCTCTATGCGCACTTAATGTCTTCTCTTTTACACCTCCAATTGGTAGTACCCTACCACGAAGAGTGATTTCACCTGTCATTCCTACTTCCCGTCTAATTGGACGTTTGGAAAGTGCAGAGACTAGCGCTGTCGCTATAGTGATACCTGCTGATGGACCATCTTTTGGAACCGCACCTTCAGGAACATGTATATGAATGTCACATGTTTCGTGGAAATCCTTATCTAATCCCAAATCTTCAACTTTAGACCGAACAAATGATAAAGCGGTTTGAGCGGATTCCTTCATTACATCTCCAAGCTTACCCGTTAAAAGGAGTTTACCCTTACCAGGTGATAAGGCAACTTCGATTTGAAGTGTATCTCCACCTACCGTTGTATAAGCTAATCCAGTTGCAACCCCTATTTGGTTTTCAGTTTCAGCTTGTCCATAGCGGAACTTATGCTTACCAATTAAATCCTCTAAATTTGAAGGCGTAACCACAATTCTTTTTTTATCAGTTGATACTACTTCTTTGGCTGCTTTTCGGCAAATAGAAGCGATATGACGCTCCAAACTACGCACCCCAGCTTCACGTGTATAATAGCGTATTAAATCCATCAACGCATCATCACGTAACTGCAATAGTGATTTCGTTAAGCCATGTTCTGCTAATTGTCGTGGCAGTAAATGATTTTTTGCAATCGATAGTTTTTCCATTTCCGTATATCCCGCAATCGTTATGATTTCCATTCGGTCACGAAGGGGTCCTGGAATCGTACTTAAGTCATTTGAAGTTGCTATAAATAAAACATTGGATAAATCGTATGTTTCCTCGATGTAATGGTCACTAAACGAATGATTTTGCTCAGGATCTAAAACTTCTAACATTGCTGAGCTTGGATCCCCACGGAAATCATTTGACATTTTATCAATTTCATCTAATAGGAAAACAGGATTGATCTTACCGGCTTTTTTCATCCCTTGAATAATACGTCCTGGCATTGCACCTACATACGTACGACGATGGCCACGAATTTCTGATTCATCTCGAACACCACCAAGAGATATACGGACAAATTGACGGCCAAGAGATTCTGCTATCGAACGGGCTAATGATGTTTTACCGACACCTGGAGGTCCTGTTAAACATAGAATAGGTCCGCGTAACGAGTTAGTTAGTTGGCGTACAGCTAAATACTCTAGTACGCGCTCTTTTACAGTCTCTAGTCCTTCATGATCTCGGTCTAGAATTTTCTTTGCTCGTTTAATATCTAAACGGTCGGCAGTCGCATCTTTCCATGGAAGAGAAATAAGCCAATCCAAATAATTACGGATAACGCCACTTTCTGCAGCAGCTGCAGGTAATTTTTCGTAGCGGTCCAACTCTTTCTCAGCTGCTTCCATCGTTGACTTAGGCATGCCAGAAGCATCTAATTTCTTTCTAAGATCTGATACTTCACCTGTTTTTCCTTCTCTATCCCCGAGTTCCGTTTGAATAGCTTTCATCTGCTCACGTAAATAAAATTCTTTTTGTGTTCTCTCCATTGCTTGCTTCACACGTGTATTAATTTTCTTCTCCATGTCAAGCACTTCTTGTTCATTATGCAGACGATTGATTAGCCATTCTAAACGCAATTTTATATCAAAAATTTCTAAAACTTCTTGCTTGCCGCTAATTTTTAACGGTAAATACGAGGCAATCATATCCGCCAAACGCCCTGGTTCTTCAATATCTGAAACTGTATCATATGTTTCGGACGTTACTTTTTTTGAAACCTTTGAAAACTTTTCAAAATACTGAAGTAGCATACGCATTAAAGCTTCATGTTCCGGTGTTTTTTCAGTATCATCAGGTGATGATTTTACTTCTACCACAGTATATTTTGATTCATCTTCATATTTCTTCCAAACTGCCCGTTCGATTCCTTCAACTAAAACTCGAATCGTACCATTTGGAAGCTTAATCATTTGATTAACATGGGCTAGTGTTCCAACTTCAAACAAGTCTTTTTCCTCTGGGTGTTCAATGTTCATTTCTTTTTGCGTGGCTAGAATAACCATATTATCTGTTAATAATGCTTGTTCCAAAGCCGCTACAGAGCGCTCACGCCCCACATCAATATGTAATACCATTGTCGGAAAGACTAGAAGACCTCTGAGAGGCAATAATGGAACTTTCGTTTCCTCTTTTTTCTTTGGCATGCGGGAATTCACCTCCATCCAATTCTGTCCGATTTACCCGCAAATCAAACATATGGAAGAAAAAGCTGACATCCGATTTACGCGTATGCACACGAATTTTCGAAGCCAGCTTATCTTTATCAGCTTTTAG
>JBFELW010000434.1:0-2467 GCA_041551995.1 Paenisporosarcina sp. | reverse complement strand
GCATGACCACAAAAGTCGATTTCTTCAGTGGGAGTATAATATTTCACTCTAAAATCCACGTATTTATTTTCTGATGGCAGTAAAAATACAGACTCCGGTAAATTTAATTCTCTTGCGATGTATTGCATTTCACTTTCGGTTAATTGTTCAGCATCTAACACGACACCCGCCGTGTTCCCACCAAACTTTTGTGTTGTAAATGCATCTAGGTGATAAACTCTGATTTCCCTCATTTTGATTACCCCTTTCGTGAACTTGCTTTAACTCCATATTACGTCTCCGTATGTAATCAGTAAAATATTGAATTACGGTGGGTTCCTCAGATATTACTTAGTAAAATTAACTAATTCTTACACCCGTTTGAAATAATATTCCATTTTCTATCTATCTCCGTTATAATTCGCATAATATACTAGTCACATAGTTTTAAAGTTTTGTACTCCATTTATACATATCAATCGATTGGTAAGGAGAGTTCTTATGGCAAAGATCTTCAGGAAAATTAGATTTCACCCTGCAAAAATTGTTGTTGCTTTCTATTTAATAGCCATATTAGTTTCTATCCTTTTGCTTAGCCTACCTATCGCGCTAAAACCTGGTGTCAGTTGGGAGTTTCTAGATCTTTTATTCACAGTGGTTAGTGCCGTAAGTGTAACGGGGCTTTCTGTGGTATCCACACCAGAAACGTTTAGTACAATAGGAATTTTCTTTTTACTGTTTATCCTGCAGTTTGGGGGGATTGGAATCATGACCCTCGGTACTTTCATATGGGTCATCATGGGAAAAAGAATTGGTTTAAAGGAACGTCAATTAATCATGACCGATCAAAATCAATCCCAATTATCTGGGTTGGTCCGGCTAATGCGACATATATTATTCATTATCCTTACCATCGAGCTGATTGGTACACTCATTTTAGGTACGCACTATCTAAACTATTTTCCAACTTGGCAGGAAGCCTATTTCCAAGGCTTATTTGCTTCAGTTAGTGCCACAACGAATGCAGGGTTTGATATTACTGGTAGCTCACTAATGCCCTTTGCTAATGATTACTTCGTACAGTTTATAACGATTATATTATTGACATTAGGGGCCATAGGATTCCCAGTCTTAATTGAAGTGAAAGATTTTATTCTAAATCGAAATATGAAAAATCGTATTCACTTTAGCTTGTATACGAAACTGACTACTCTTACATTCTTTTCATTGATGGTGGTCGGTACAGTTGTTATATGGGCTTTTGAAGCCAATCATTTTTTCGCCGGGAAAAGTTGGCATGAGTCTTTGTTTTACGCATTCTTTCAATCTACCACAACTCGAAATGGTGGTTTAGCCACAATGGATGTCAGTCAATTTACTGACCAGACCTTACTGTTTATCTGTTTACTCATGTTTATAGGTGCTTCACCAAGTTCGGTGGGTGGAGGTATACGAACCACTACTTTTGCTTTAAATTTACTGTTCATCTATACCTTTGCAAGAGGATACAAGAATATTAAAATATTTAAACGTGAAATACATGAAGATGATGTACGAAAATCCTTCATTGTCAGTTTACTTGCAGTCGGTCTTTGTTTTTCTGCTGTCATCATACTTGCTGCATATGAACCATTTCCGTTGCTTGAAATTATGTTTGAAGTTGCGTCTGCATTTGGGACTACTGGTTTATCTATGGGAATCACGCCCGAACTTGGTCCCGTTGGTAAACTTGTGATCATTTCACTAATGTTTATTGGACGTATAGGCATTCTCTCTTTCGTATTCCTTATTACACAGAAGAACGAAGCTAAATACAATTACCCGAAGGAACGTATAATCATTGGGTAATAGATAGTTCCCGAAACGCTTGGATCATTTTGATTCAAGCGTTTTTCTTTGTCCTAAAAACTGAAAAGACTTTTGAGCATCTCTTTTTGTGACTCCCAATGTTCATGCTACAATGGAAAATACTTAAATAAAAAAGAGGTGTACGCATGAAAATTGAAGTTTGGTCAGATTTTGTATGTCCGTTTTGTCATATTGGAAAGCGCAGATTAGAAATGGCGTTGGACCAATTTCCACATAAAAATAACGTTGAGGTTGAGTTCAAAAGTTTTGAATTAGACCCAAATGCTCCATTGTATTCTGGAAAGAGCATTCACGAAGTAATAGCATCTAAATATGGGATGAGCGTTGAGGAAGCCAAGAAAAATAATGAGCAACTTGGGCAACATGCTGCAAGTGTTGGATTAACCTTTAACTTTGAAAGAATGAAACCAACGAACACATTTGATGCACATCGTTTGGCCAAGTGGGCAAAAGAACAAAGTCGTGAAAAAGAAAAGGCAATCACGGAGAATCTACTTCTTGCTTACTTCACTGAAGGTAAAATTATAAGTGATTCAGAAGTACTTGCTGATATTGCAGCAGATTCCGGATTAGATCGACAGGCCGCTTTAGAAGTTTTGAATGATACAACTGCCTATGC
>JBFELW010000433.1:0-2469 GCA_041551995.1 Paenisporosarcina sp. | reverse complement strand
TCGCACTTGTGGAGTTGCCGTCGCAGTTAACGCAAGCACAGTAGGTGTATTAGGAAAAAGTTCTGTCATCCGACTGATTAAACGGTAACTCGGGCGAAAATCATGACCCCACTGAGAAATACAATGTGCCTCATCAACAGAAATAAGAGGTACTGGTATATCCTGAAGCTCTTTTAAAAACGACTGAGAATCTAAACGTTCTGGCGCAATGTATAAAAGTTTCACGGCACCACGATGAACATCATATAAAACGTCTCGCACCTCTTCATGACTTAACGAACTATTAATGTAAGCTGCATGTATCCCTGCTTCTAGTAATGTATCGACTTGGTCTTTCATTAAGGAGATTAATGGAGAAACGACAATTGTTGTGCCTTCTAACACTAGCGCAGGAATTTGATAACAAATCGATTTTCCACCACCAGTAGGCATCACGCATATTGAATTATTTCCATTGAGCACTTGTTTGATCACTTGTTCTTGTCCAGTTCGAAAAGTCTCATAACCAAAATAAGTTTGTAAATACTTTTTAGCTTGTTCTAACACATATGTCACTCCTTCTAGGTTGCGGTCCATTTTAAGATTTTTTATTGATTGGAGCTAATGTTATCTGTTTTTCTTTTAAGTCGTCAATTAATAATTCCGCAGCTTTTCGGTAGGCGTTACTAATATTAACTAGTGAAGATACAAGGAGTATCTTTTCAAGTTTCTCTGCTTCATCATCTTCTAATTTCCCTACTTCTCTATGAACGTCATCTGCCCTTTTTTGAAATTCTTGTTCGAATTCTAACGCATTTCTTTGTTGTATGGCTAGAAAACTTTTGTAAAACTTTTCTAGCTCAAATTCTTCATTCGTCAGCTTTTCATTAATACCGTCTAGAGTAGCTTTAATATCATTGATTGATAATGCGCCCTTTAGTTGATACACCAAACTAATTAGAATTAGATGTTTCTTTGAATATTTTTTATTTTTAATAGGGATAAAAAGTTTCCCTTTAGCATAGTTGTTGATCATTGTTTTTGTTAATACTTTTTCGTCATCATTTCGTTTTGTGTTAGTAAACGTGTGATTAAACAATTGAATGACCTGATCCATATATAAATCAATATCTGGCATCTCTTGAGGTGAAATATTGGTTTCTAGAGAAAGCTTTTTGAGTATTTCTTGTATATTTTCCATATGATATCCCTCTGTTTTCATTTCCATTTAGTAGTGTAAGTGTAACGCAAAAAACTAAAATCGTAAACGTTGACTAGATGTTAATATAATTGTATGATTACACATAGTATATATAACTACATAACAACACGGGGGTATTTAAATGAACGCATATATTCGAGAGCCTTTTAATGGATTGTCACACTTAGCCGGTGCCGTTTTATCTCTTTTCGCTTTAATTGCTATGGTTGTAAAAGCAGCGATGAGTCATTCACCTGCTACACATATCGCTGCAGTCATTATTTTTGGGGTTAGTATGATTTTATTGTACACCGCTTCTGCTACATATCACATGGTACTTGCAACAGACCGAGTCATTGCATTTTTAAGAAGACTTGACCACTCCATGATATTCATACTTATTGCGGGTTCATATGCACCATTTTGCTTAATTGCACTCAATGGGACAACTGGATTTGTTTTATTCTCCGTGGTAACAGGTATTGCGGTAGTCGGTATTTTATTCAAAATGGTGTGGTTCGACTGTCCAAGATGGCTTTCCACTGGATTATATATTGGAATGGGCTGGATTATCGTTTTTCTTGCTTCACCATTATCTGTCATGTTGAGCACCACTGGTATATGGTTACTCGTATTAGGTGGGTTGATGTATACAGTAGGGGGAATTATTTATGGTGCGAAACCTAAATTTCTTCAATCGAAATATTTAGGATTCCATGAAATATTTCACATCTTCATTCTACTTGGAACGTTCGCTCATTTCTTATGTGTGTATTTCTACGTTTTATAAACACAACTCTATTTTTATTCTTAAGTCTAGGCACTACCTGCTAGGCTTTTTTGTTTGGTTTAGAACATGACTGCTACCCAACTTATTCTTTAAAAAAGTCATATACTAACTCGAATACAGATAAAGGAGGTACCCATTTTTGGTTAATCAATTATTCCCATTTCTTTTCCCCGATGATGACTCGCCGAACTTTGGAAGTCCAAACTTTCCTGGACAAGGAGGGCCAGGCTTTGGAGGTCCGAATTTCCCTGGTCAAGGTAGACCACCTGGTTTCCCGGGGCAAGGAGGTTTTCCTGGATTCCCAGGACAAGGAGGTTTCCCAGGACAGGGCGGATTTCCTGGACAGGGAGGTTTCCCGGGTCAAGGCGGGCAACCTTCCACTGGTGCACCAACTACCCCGCCGCCATCATTCGTTCCACAACAATCGACTAGTGCTGGAGGAGGCGTAGGGGCTTTTGCAGTAGATCCAGGGGCTATTCGAGGATGTTTGTTCCGCTTT
>JBFELW010000432.1:0-2483 GCA_041551995.1 Paenisporosarcina sp. | reverse complement strand
CAGATAGTCGCACAAAGCTCACAAATTTCTTTTGCAAATGGGCTATTGCGTGTCATGGCTTGAATCGCATAGCTACAAGCATCTGCACACTCTCGGTCAAGACGAATACATTCGGCCATCATTTTCACGTTATCCTCTTGCAGACAGGAATCAAAACAAACGTTACACGCTTCTAAGCACTCTCGACAAGCTTTGATACATTCTTCGTACTTCGTATTCACGTAATCTCCTCACTTTCTTCAAGTAGTTAGTCTCTTGTTTCCCTTGAGAAAGTGTACTAAACCTCATTTAAAATAAAGTCTATAAGGATGTTGAAAAATATAGAGGTGCAATACGTATAGAATCTACTCTTTTATTAATTCTCCAGCAGCTAGTAACTGGTTCCAAGTAGATCCACCATCGGTTGATTGGAACACATCATTTTGTAGTGTCACAAACGATAGCTCTTCTTCATTCGTTGGATGTTGTGCAATAAAAGTAATGGCATTGTCTTCTGTCAATTTTGGAAGGGAAAGTTTTTCACCTTCATTTGAATCAAGATCAATTTGATGCAACTCGACCACTTTCTCCTCATTTACTTCAGCCACAAATGCATGAGAACGACTCAATGTCACATAGGTAACATAAAGATCGGAATTGACGAGAGAAAACGTATCACCTGAATCCGTAGATACATACAAACCTCGCTCTGTTCCTATTGCGAGTGTTTCAGGAGTATCTGGGTGAGCTGCGATATTTGACATCATCTCAGCTTCAAATCCACTCATACCCATCGCAGTCATCGTCTTTCCGTAATCATCTGTATAGAAAAAGCCATTTTCTAAGTTTTCACTTGGCATTGCATTGAAAACATAAATTCGGTCTGTGTTGTAGCTAGCTGCTAGATAATGAAAGTCAATTTCTCCTGCAAAAGCATATTGTTTAAATGTTTCGCCGTAATTTTTACTCTTCAACAAGCCGAAGGGATTCTCATAATCTGATTCAGGCTCTGGATGGCCGCTGGATACAAACCCGTCAGCTACAGCTTGAAAGCCCATATAATCATGTTTTTCACTAGTCGCTTCTTTCCACACACCGTCTTCAAAGAGAACTGGACCATTGTGGGAAGCAATCAATAATGCGTCACCGGAAGCGGGGTATCCAAGCCCGTGAATATGGTCTACACGGAGATCTTTCACTTCTTGGTAAAACCCTTCAGAAGGAGTAGTCGCTTCCTTTTGGGTATCATCTTCTACTGCAACATCTTCTTTCTCTTCTTTTGGTTCATCAGGTGTACATGCTGAAAGGGTAATACTTAAAATCCCTAAGGTCATCATCCATTTTTTCATGATCTTCACTCACTTTCATATATAGCATACTCAAACGTTCAATATGTGTTTAACCGTCTGAAACAAGCTGTGTTTAGTTTTTATACATATAAGTCTTAATATAATTCCTTCGACTGCCCCTATTGTACATGAAATTTGTGAAAAAATGCATTGGAAACTCTGTAGTTCACAGCAGAGCTGAAAAAAGGTAATATAGCGATATCTATTAATAAAGGACTGACACGATATGAAACTTGCCATCATCACCGACGTTCACGGGAATGAGCCTGCACTAAAAGCTGTCTTACAAGAAATCGATCAACAAGGAGACATCGAAACAATTTGGTGCCTTGGTGACATGATTGCCATGGGTCCAGACTCAAACGAAGTTCTCGATATTTTATTTTCACGACCAGATATTCACATGATTACTGGAAATCACGACGAAGCCATACTGTCACTGATTGCGGGAGAGGGACATCCAGATGATTACAAACACGCTCGCGAACATCACGAATGGATTGCAGAAAGGCTAAATCCGAATCATGTAGATAAGCTTAAACAGTTACCACGCATTCTAGAACAAGAAATAAACGGTATTCTAGTCCTTGGTATTCACTATCACATCGAGAAAGACAAGCGACAAGCGCATATAAAGGATGAACCATTTCATCAGATTCTAGAGCCGACGCTTGAAAATATGGAAATCATGTATGGTGATTATCAAGCTGACATTATCTGCTTCGGACACAACCATCCCGAACACCTTTTTCAAGGGGAAAATAAAACGTATCTAAACCCAGGCGCACTAGGTGTCTCAAAAGGAAACACCGCACCATATGGCATCATAGATTTTTCTCTAAGTGAAGCAATGGTTAGTGTACATCACGCAACATATGACAAAAAAGCATTTTTAGAAAAATTTGAAACTCTTCAAGTGGCTCAACGGGAGACTCTATTTAAAATATTTTATGTAGAAGAATAGATATCAAGACAAAACGAAACCCCTTCGGTATCTTACTGAAGGGGTTTTCAGATAATCACTTCTATTGATGACTACTGTTAACCTATTTGGATAATCTGTAAGGTTGCTAGCTTATAACTAAAATGTTCCTGTAACTCCGCAGCTAGCTGTACAATGTCTCCTTCTTGTAAAGAAAATAGGTCAGAGGAAGT
>JBFELW010000431.1:0-2489 GCA_041551995.1 Paenisporosarcina sp. | reverse complement strand
TGACAAGTGTGTACGTTCAAAGCGTCCACCAAATGGATCAAGTCCACTTTCACTTATAGAAGTCATCTTTTGGCGTCTCACCAAAAGTTGATCGTTTAATTCATCTAAATGAGACATATTCATTTCACTCCCTTTTTCTTTGATAGCTCCGTTTAGCCATTCATAATGACCCTATTGTACACAATTTCACAAACATCTTCATGTGTTATCGTGTTTTTTAAATAAAACTATGTAAATTTCCATAATTCAGATTATAAGTCGTAGGGGAAGATACCTCGCTAGCTCGACTATGCAGTTAGACATAAAAGTTCTTTTATGAAAGAAATAAAACAAAAAGAGCTATCACATACGTGACAGCCCCTTCCAATCCATTCACACTACACTTGCTTCTAATTCTCTATCTAAAGCCATTTGCTCATCAGCAAAGTTGTTAATGAATGCGCGGAATTCTTGTGCAGATTCAGTTTGGTTAATTAAGTTACGAGCCTTTCCGTTTCCACGGATACCCTTTAAGTACCATGAAGCGTGTTTACGCATTTCACGAACAGCCACTTTTTCACCTTTTAGAGCAACTAAGCGTCCGAAGTGGAGTAAACACACATCCATTTTCTCACGTACAGATGGTTCTGGTTTTAATTCGCCAGATTTCAAGTATTCAACGGTACGATAAATCATCCAAGGATCACCTAACGCCGCTCGTCCAATCATGACACCATCAACGCCAGTTTGTTCTAACATACGTTTCGCATCTTGTGGTGTTTCAACATCGCCATTACCAATAACCGTGATATTGACGTTTTCCTTCACTTGACGAATGATATCCCAATCCGCATGACCTTCGTACATTTGAACTCGTGTACGTCCATGAACAGCAACTGCAGAACCACCAGCACGTTCAACTGCTTGCGCATTTTGAACGGCATATAAATGATCCAAGTCCCAACCTGTACGCATTTTCACACTGACAGGTTTTTTCACGTTATCAACAACTGCAGCAACCATTTCGTAAATTTTATCTGGATCTAGCAATAGTTTAGCGCCAGCTTCACATTTAATAATCTTCGAAACAGGACACCCCATATTGATATCGATAATATCAGCATTGGTATTTTGATCAACATATTTCGCCGCTTCAACAAGAGTATCTTTATCGCCACCAAAGATTTGTAGCGATAACGGATTTTCTCTTTCGTCAATGTATAACATGTTTATTGTTTTTTTGTTTTTTTGTACAATTCCTTTATCGCTTATCATTTCAGCATAAACAAGTCCTGCTCCAAATTCCTTCACTGTTAAGCGGAATGCAGAATTACAAATACCTGCCATTGGCGCAAGTACAACTCGGTTATCAAATACATGATCGCCAATTTGGAATGGCTTCTCGCTCATTTTTGTCATTTTGACCCTCCTTTCTTTTATTTTGACTCTCCTAGTAACTCTTCTAACTCTATATGCAGCTCGCAAGCTATTATTTGTAGTTGATCTTTTGTTGGTACTCGAGTTCCTCTTTCAATTTGTCCTAAGAGGGAAGTAGATATGCCAATTTGTTTAGCAAAATCTAATTGTTTTATTGCCTTTAGCTTCCTGAATGCACGAATGCGTCTGCCCCATCGAATGTTTTCCATAAGTGAACGCCTTCTTTCTGCTTCTCCACGTATTGATTAAAACACACACCGCTTTTTGGATGTCTTCCATTAGGAGTCAACTCAACTAACGGAATTAGAACAAATCCCCTTTCAAGCATACGAGGATGAGGGACAATTAAATTCTCCGACACTATATTTTCTTCGTTATAGAGCAAAATGTCAAGGTCTATACATCTAGGCCCCCACATAAATTCACGTATTCTACCTAGAGATTTTTCTGTTTCTAAACAAATAAATAAAATTTCGTTTGCAGATAATTCACTTTGAATTTCGACTACCATATTTAAAAATGCAGCTTGATCAGTATATCCTACAGGTTCAGTCTCATACACAGAAGAAACCCTTGTAACTCGGATTTCTACTTTGCCCATTAGCAATCGAACTGCATCTTGAAGCATCTTAAGACGATCTCCTATATTTGAACCTAGTGATAGGTATGCGGTGTTCATACAAAATCACCTCTAGTAATTTCAATTGAAACAGATTTATAATGACCCGGAATCGGTGGGTCAGGTTTAATTAGTACCACTTTACAACCTTTTACCAATCCACCAAAAGTAGACAACATTTCTCCTGCAATGCGTTCCGCCAAGGTTTCAATTAATTTAACGGGTTCTCCTTCAACTATCTTGCGACAAATTGCGTATGCCTCTCCATAGTTAACTGTTTGATCTAGAGAATCAGTCTCACCAGCTGTTTTTAATGACACAGCTAAAGAAAGGCTGACTCGAAAACGTTGCCCCAACTTGTTCTCTTCCTGAAATACACCATGGTAGCCCCAAAATTCCATTTCATTTACATGAATATAATCCATCCACTGCACCTCCTCACTACTCAATATAG
>JBFELW010000430.1:0-2492 GCA_041551995.1 Paenisporosarcina sp. | reverse complement strand
GGGCTAAAAGATGCCCCTTTTATGTTGCATATTTGTCTATAAAGTCTTATATTTAGAAAGTTAAAATAGGTAACTATGATAAATTTTAAATTTCAGATAAACATCTTAAGAAATCATATAAGAGTTCCATCTTTATAGAAATCTAAGCAATATTCGGAAATGGGGTAATCATTTTGCAATATGATAAAGAAATAATGAATAGATTGAAACGTCTAGAAGGTCAAGTACGGGGTGTTATCAAAATGATTGAAGATGGAAAGGATTGTCGGGAAGTCGTTACCCAATTATCCGCTGTCCGTTCTGCATCAGACCGTTCAATTGGTCTCATTGTCGCAAAAAATTTACAACAGTGCTTAATTGATTCAAATGAAAAGGGAACTTCTGCTGATCAAGCAATTCAAGAAGCTGTTCAAATGTTGGTTAAAAGTCGATAAGTTGAACAAAAACTAGGTACGCATAATGCGCACCTAGTTTTTATTTTGTAATTAAAGTTAAAAGGGTACACATTCTCTCATTCATAAACATGAAATAGCATTAATTCATGAATCATTTTCTTTAAATTATCTTCATCTGGCGGGGTTTCACTAACCCACATAATGGTACCGTCAGACTGATATTCTCCATTGTACCGTGAATTTTTATAAAAGAACGAAAACGTCCAACCTGGCAATTGTTTGTTTTCAAACATAGGTTTAAAGCTAAAGTGTTGTAACATTGTAGTGCTCCTTTCATAGTGTCATATTCCTTTGCATACGCTGTTAGAAAGAGCAAAGGAGTGATGTAATGTTCATTGAACAATTAAAACAAGCTATACATGATGAGTATACAGCGTATTATACCTGTAAACACATGCTGACGTTAACAGATGACCCTTTCTTCCAGTCTTTTATTGAACATGTAATGGAAGATGAAAAAAGTCATTATGAAATGTTTCAACAACTCTATTATATGCTGACAGGACAATTTGTACAAAATCCCTCAAAGCCAAAGCCTGCTTTAAGCCTAAAACAAGCAACAAAACATGCACTCATAAATGAGTTAGAGGCAGTTGAATTATACAAAGAAATGTTGTTGTCCATCCCCATAGCCGAAGCCTATAACCCTTTATTCATTGCCATGCATGACGAGATGGAACATTCAATTCGCTTTTCTACAATCTATAATGATATCTAACTATACGTCTTTACATTTCGATTAAGTGAATGTTCTCTGATATAATGGAGGATAGCTTGAAAGAAAAAGGTGAAGACGTTGAATTTTATATGGATATTAATCTTTATGGCACTTATAGGAGCACTAATAGGTGGATTTACAAATCACCTAGCAATCAAAATGTTATTTCGACCACATGAAGCCAAGTACATTGGCAATTGGCGTGTACCCTTAACACCTGGTCTAATTCCTAAAAGACGTGATGAGCTTGCTAAGCAACTTGGACGAACAGTGGTAGAGCATTTATTGACGCCTGAAACGTTCAAACGTAGGTTTTTCTCACTGGAAATCAGACAAAAGGCTGAGGTATGGATTCAAGGGCAATTGACCAAACATATCTTTGAATCAAATCAATCTCTTCAAGAATGGTTATCAAAAGCAGGTGTGGATAATGTTCCTTCACGTGTTGAAAGTAAAATTGATGACATTATCGACAATCAAATGAATGGGATTGAATTGCGTTTTGCTAATAAATCCATTAGAGAAATAGCACCAGAGCAGTGGCAGTTAAAAGCGGATGAACAAATTTCTGAGATTGCGACATATATGCTTGAAAAAGGCGAAGCGTACTTTAAATCCGAAGAAGGTCATCAAACTGTTAAACGTTTAATTGACGATTTTTTAGCTTCTAAGGGAACGTTCGGTAATATGATTCAAATGTTTATGGGAGATTCATCAACTGTTGTGGAAAAGGTTAAGCCTGAAATACAAAAGTTTCTGCAAGCCCCAGGAACTTATGAATTAATTGTAAACATGATTCGTGGAGAATGGGAAAAATTAAAAGATCGTCCACTCAATGAATTAATAGGTGGTTTTGATTGGAAACCTTTACTGACTTCAGTAAAGTCTTATGTAAAACAAGAGATAGTAGTTGAAAAACGACTAGATGCTACGTTACAATCATATTGGCCAGAAGGTGCGAAGTGGACGGCCTTGAATTTAACACCAAAACTCACAGAGTTTGCTTTCCAACAAGGAGAACTAAAATTGGAAGAAACCATCAAACAACTTAAGTTGGAAGATATGGTTAAAGAGCAAGTTGATACATTTCCAGTTGAACGGTTGGAAGAATTAGTACTTGGTATTTCAAAAAAGGAATTCAAAATGATTACCATTTTAGGTGCTGTTCTAGGTGGATTAATTGGAGTAATTCAAGGTTTAATCGTTTACTTTATGAATATAATGTAGGAGTGATGAAATGACAATTAACATTTATGACGATATCAATCGATTAGAGAGCACTTTCCGTAAAACGGACGAGTATGCTGAGGTTCAAGAAG
>JBFELW010000429.1:0-2501 GCA_041551995.1 Paenisporosarcina sp. | reverse complement strand
ATTGGTTACGGTGACCGCGAATATTGGGCATTTACTAATGAACACGGGCAACTAGTACGTGTCATTGCTGACGAAATCACTATACAAGATGACAGTAACGAACCTGTAAACTCGTCTGGTAGATACTATTCTGATGAGGCAAAGGTTCCTGGCGTCGAAAGTGACACCTTAGATGAAGGACATATAATTGCTGATTCTCTTGGCGGAGTATCGAATGCTTATAATATTACCCCACAAGATAGTACGCTCAACCGACACGGAGATCAGGCCTACATGGAAGAAGTGATGCGTAGCGCAGGTGGCGCAACTAATTTTGAAGCAATTATCACATATCCCAATACAGACACGCAGATTCCATCAAGTTATCAGTATACCTACACGTTAATGGGTAACAAGATCGTCGATACATTTGACAATGTGAACCCTGATGAAGTAAACGAATCACTCGGTTTAACGGACAGTGAACCTTCTGATTCAACTAGTTCAAACACAAGCGATGATATTTTCAGTGTTGATACAAACGGTAATGGACAGGTGACGATTAAAGAAGCAAAAACCGCAGGTTTTAGTATGCCAATAATGAGTAATCATTGGTTATACCCATATATGCAAGATAATGATAAGGACGGCATGGTAGGTGAGTAAACCCCTAGAATTTCGAGGTAAAATAAATGAACGAAAGAACATTTTCATCGTTGGGGTAGCATCAGGAAAATGCAGATTTACAACGATAAGGAAATTCCAAATTGAAAAGCCCAACTTCTCTACAAATCAAAATAGAGAAATTGAGCTTTTCAGTTACTTCATTTATTTATTGAATTCATTAACTGGAAGAAGTATTCAGGTTTATGAGTCTTATTTAGGTTATACCATGAATGTAATGCATCTGGTTTAAATACATCTATTTTTTTCAGTACCTCCATTGCAAATTCTAGAGGAGCTATTCCTGATGCAGTAACTAAATTCGCATCAGATACCGCAGATTCCATCTCATAGAACTTTTCTCCTTTATAATTAGGACATACCATTTTAGTATATTCTAAGTTATTACTTGTATGCTTTCTAGTATCTAAGTATCCCATATTCGCGAGGCCCTCAGTTGCACCACAAATTGCGGCAACAATAGTGCCAAGCTTTAAAGCTTGGCCAATTCTTTCCAAGATAGGTTGATGAATTTCTTCACTCCAAGTAGTCCCTCCTGGTAAAATTAAAAGATCTTTACTCTCAAGAGTACATTCATCAAGGGAAATATCTGGTTTTATGCTCAGTCCTCCCATAGTAGTAATCATTTCTTTATTAGCTCCTACTGTAATTACTTTTAAAGGTGCTAAATCTTTTTTGAAATATCTTCCTGAGTTTAGTTCAGCAATTAAATATCCATATTCCCAGTCCGACATTGTATTAAATACATATAGAAAAACTTTTTTTGTTTGCATCCAATAACACTCCAATCACAATTGATATAGCTATTATAAGATAACTTCCCTGACAGTTAACGTCAGGGAAGTTATCATACTTGATGAAATTTTATTAATTCCGACAGAACTTCAATAAGTCTTTTCTTAAGACTTATTGGCTCAATAACTTTAATAGATTTATTGTACGGTAAAAGTAAATAAGGTACATATGTATGTATCATATCTTTTTCAAGAAGAAAAACTGCTTGATTTGAAGTCCGTTCTTGTAAATAATGTCCTAAAAACCAATGTTGGCAAATATCAGCCAATACACTTTTATCCCCATTAATAACCAAAGAAATAATCCCTTCCTTATCTTCTATAGTTGGAAGAAGACTTTTTATAAAAAAGTCACGTGCTGAAAAATTTTCTGGCCGGTTAAACTTATTTTCGGTTAGCATTAGACTTTCAATTCGATCTACTCTAAAACTACGGATATCATTCCTAAGATGACAAAATCCAATCACATACCACTTATTATTCCAATAGATAATTCTGTACGGATCGACCAATCTATAATTTAATTGCTTTTCGCCACTTTTATGGTAAATAATTTTTACTGAGTACCCGTCAGCTACAGCCTGCTCCAACTCCTTCAAAAAAGGTTCCTTAGAGAGTGAACTTAATCGACTTATTACTTCAAGACTAGTTAAATGTTGGTTTATCTTTGTTTCCTGCTCTTGATTTGAGTATTTACTTAGTTTTGAAATGGCACTATTTAGTGCTTCACCTCCATAATATCCGGCTTCTTCTGCAAAAACAGCAGCGTGAAATAGTGAAGTTTGCTCCTCAAAATCAAAAAAAAGAGGAGCCTCAATAAAATTGTTCAATAAAGTGTATCCACCGTTATGTCCTGGTTCTGAAATTATAGGTACGCCACTTGTTGAAATTGTATCAATATAACGATACACAGTCCTTATATTCATCTCTAACTTTTCTGAAATTTGTTTTGCAGTAATTTTTTCACCTGAACGAAGCATCCATAGAATTGCTAACATATTGTCAATTTTAGGCATATAATTCCACCTCTATATGAAATTTATT
>JBFELW010000428.1:0-2511 GCA_041551995.1 Paenisporosarcina sp. | reverse complement strand
CGTAGAATGGTTAGTGTTGAGGGTGACGCATAATCAATAAGGGACTTGCCAACAACAAAATTGCCGCCCCATAACAAACTGGTGAATAGTAATAATAAGTAATATTTATATAGCATGTAAGATACTCCTTCAATAATACATTGCGCTATACATATTTTATCATTATACCCCTGAATACTATATATTATTTTGTTAAATCTGTTGATTTCAATAGAATCGAAAGAATATAATGAAATAAATTACTTTAATTCCAAATAGTCTACTTAACTAATCTTCATTTGGAATAAATGAAAAGGAGAAATGACATGGAAACATTCATAAATAAAATTCTGGATTCAATAGACCTTCAAATTCTGGACATTTTGCAACATTCATCCGATATTAGCAACACCGAGTTAAGTCAGAAGGTGAAGCTATCTCCTCCAGCAACACACGCACGAATCAAACGACTTAAAAATGAAGGATATATTAATCGGCAGGTAGCGATTCTAGACCAAGAAAAACTCGGTTTCGATCTTCTATGTTTCGTATTTATAAGTACGGACATTCATCATGCAGAAAAATTAGAAGTTCTTGAACAAAACCTGAAAGCCATGCCAGAAGTACTTGAGTGCCATTGCCTGACTGGTGAATTTGATTATTTAATGAAAGTTGCCAACAAGGATCGAAATGAACTTGAGGCCTTTATTCGAAAACTAAATAAACTCGGCATCTCTCGTATCCAAACGACGCTCGCCCTTCGTGAAATCAAGCAATCCACTATTCTTCCGATTTTGTAAATTCTATTGAGTTTTATCCACAAATCAAAAAAGGAAATCTCTTTTATTAGAAATTCCCTATTTAAAGCCTATTTAGAATGCGCCAACTACATTTATCGAATTTTAGTTATAGAATGCATTGGGATGAAAAGCTTTTTATAGAAGAAAGCCATTACATTCATCAAAGTAGCCGGAATCTTTTTCGGGAAAAACCGTCTCGAATAAACATGATGATAAGCTAGTTTCAAATCATGCCATTGCTTACATTTTTTTGTTTGTTTAAAACGCGCTACATCAATAATTTTGATTTCATTTTGTGTGGTAATCATAATATTTCTTAAGTGAATATCAGACGGATTGAGACCTCGATGTAAAGCTAATGATAATGCCAAGTCAATCTCATTTATATGCCATATTGTTATTGGGTTTCCATTCTGAATGCACTCAAATAGTGTACATCCATCTATATAATCCATAACTAGATAATTATGACCACTACCATATATTTTCGGGAAATACGAGATATCTTGAAGAGCTTTGTAAATGTCTGTTTCTTCTTGAGCAATATGCGTGAAGTTAGGAAAGAATATTTTGATTACTTTATTTGAGGATTTAATTAGAAAGGCAAATGCGCTTCTCCCTGTACCGATGAGAGTTAACGATTCATCGTATTGAAGAAGACGATTTTTCTTAGCGGAAATAATGACAGTGTTAGCAAGCTCATCATATGTTTTCAAGTTTAACCCCCCATCTAATTATATAATAAGAAGAGACGTTATAACCAAATTGGTCACAGCGCCTCCGACAAATATTTTTACGATAGTTTAAATTAAATGATTACCCGTTAAAATTACGTCCCTGTTTATTTGCGATGTCAGTGGCAGGGGTGTTCCAGTCTTTTTCTGGCTCACTTGCTTGCTGTTGATTGTTATGGTCTTGTTCAAATGTACGTGTGGTATTCGAATCGTTTTCTTGTTTTTCTTTATCATTATGTTGTGTATTCTCACGCTTTTCTTGTTCCTGAATTTGGGTCGTATCATTTCCTTGCTGTTCTTCTCTCTTTACCTGATCTGGATTGAATTCTGGAATGTTTTCTTTATTTAACATGAAATTCGCCTCCTAGTGTGATTTTGTCTCCTCTATAAGTATTCCCTTGAAAGAACAACTAAAAACAATTCATTTTAAAAAAACACTAAATGGATAGGATTAGTTTAACCTAATGTAACCTACTCATTCTTCGTTCTAAATTTCACATAACGAAACCATCTGAGTGGATTTTGACGTCTTCTCTTAGAAATTAAATAGATCCACGTTACAAACGTCATGGAGACCATTACATAATTCACAAACACAAGAGTGGCTTTTAAAGTTAACCAATAACCGTTTTTATAATTCACATCCCCCAAGCTTTTTCCGGTATATCCTTCTACAACAAATGGGCCAAACGTAACCACTACTAAAAAGATCCCCAGTAAAGTTAATGAAACGCTACTTAATTTAAAGGGTTTATACCAGCCTACACCAATCATGACGCCTGCTACTCCTAATATAATCCATGCGTATTCTTGAAAGTATCCCAGCAGGATATTTATAAAGAAAGATAAACATAGGACGCCAACGATGAAAAGAACTGATATAGACATAACTGCTGTGAATCCAAATACTTCTTTTATCGAACGAATAAAACGATTTAGGTTGCTAGCTTGTGGTTGCGGCTCCCATTGATTGGAGCTAGAACTTACTTTTATATCCT
>JBFELW010000427.1:0-2513 GCA_041551995.1 Paenisporosarcina sp. | reverse complement strand
TATATACAGTTCGATCACTAGTCTTTTTCAATCTGCTATATTCATTTTGAACATATTCCTCCCTATTTGTAGGAAGGCTATCTTTAAACTCATTTGTGGATACTAACAAATCATACTGCATTCTTATTTCATCTTCGGTACTAATTATTCTAATAGGTTCTTTATGCTTTCTAGATGCAGAAATGCTGTTTACTACCCCCAAATAAGACAGTGTATTTTCTTTGGCATCGACATAGGGCGTAAACTTTTGCATGAATGTGCTTGGCCCGCTTAGCTTTGAGTATTTTAGATCTTTAAGGAATTCAAGATACATACTAATGTCTCTATCTGACTTTGAAAAATAAGTAATATTATTATAGTTATTTACCAGTACTGAAACTAATTGATGGTCTTCATATTCTCCAAACACTTTAAAATCACCTTGATACTTATTTTTAATTAATCCATCAATTAAGAAGTGATAATTGATTTCTTCATCAGCAAATAATCTTATAACATCTTCGTGGTCAGCATTCGTTAGTTTTTTTAGGTGCATAGTTCATCCCCCTTAACAGCTTAGGTTCAATTATTTTTATTATTATTTATTTTATTCTTTCTGCTATAGGAAATCAGATATATACCTATTGCAGAAAGAAAAACAAAGAGCGTTATTTTCAAATACGAAAATTCCAAAGCCATTGGACCATACTTTTCAGGGTGTATGTAGAGTATCGACCACCACTGCCTTTCTGTACCAATAAGAAAAGAAATCACTATCCAAAACCCAAATATGAACATAATCGATGTACACAAAATAATGAATTTCACTTTACTTGAAATCAACTTCAACACCTCCACTTCTAACTCCGATATACTTTTATACATTACTAACGAAAGATAATTGTAGGTGTTATGGTTGTATATATAGGTTACATTATTCACTACACAGTAAGTTAAATTAAATAAAACAATTGGAATGGAGGCAGATCTTTATGGGACATGATCATCATGGTCACGACCATGGCATAAGTCGAGAAGGAAATAAGAAAGGGTTAACCATAGCTCTAATTATCACTTTCAGCATTATGATATTAGAATTTATTGGTGGTTTAGTTACCAATAGCCTTGCTTTGTTATCAGATGCCGGCCATATGCTGAGTGATTCCAGTTCATTGCTGCTAAGTCTCGTTGCTTTTTGGTTTGCGGCTAAGCCACCCTCTCCCAATAAAACGTTCGGATTTTATCGTTTTGAAATATTAGCTGCTTTTTTTAATGGGATTACCCTTTTTCTAATGGCAGGTTGGATTGTTTATGAAGCATTTGAAAGAATAATGGAACCACCTATTGTTTCGAGTGGAACAATGATTATGATTGCTGTTATTGGGTTAATCGCTAATCTTTTAAGTGCTTACTTCTTGATGAAGCAAGGAAATGTTGAAGGAAATCTAAATGTAAGAAGTGCGTATTTACATGTTATAGGAGACGCGCTTGGTTCTGTTGGTGCGATACTTGCAGGTATTTTGATGTTAATTTTTGATTGGTATATTGCAGACCCAATCATCAGTATTGTTGTAGCTCTGTTAATTTTAAAAAGTGCTTGGGGTTTATTAAAAACCACGATTCATATTTTAATGGAAGGTACTCCGATTACTATTAATCCACAGGATATTAAAGAAACACTATGTTCGATTACTGGCATAATCGACATTCACGATTTACATATATGGACGATTACATCAGGTTTAGATTCTTTAACTTGTCATGTTTTGATAGAAGATCATCAAAATGAACAAGTTATTCTACAGCAAGTCATACAAGTAATTGAAGAAAAGTATGGCATTGTTCATACAACGATTCAGATAGAGAAAACAGATTTTCAACATCATGAGCTAGAAATTTAGAACAGACTAATGATCTGTTCTATTTTTATTGGATTATCTCAAGGTACTAGCTTACTTTCTCGCAATCACAACTAGCACGCATAAAATTAACCACGGTACTATATATTGTGTCACCCATTGAAGACCCCAAGTAATAACCCATACGTTGAAGTTCATGTAGTCAAGGGTAAAAAGAATAGCTATTCCTATAACCAAAGCCACTAAAAAAAATGCGAAATACTTCATAATTCCCCTCCTATTGCATCATTTATTATCAGGATGATAGAAAAACACTAAAATCACTAATTCCCGCATACGCTGAGTTGTTCTTTATCCGATTCTCTAAATCAATCAAGGTATATTTCTGCCATTCTTCTAACGCATTCATTTCCCATTTTTTCATGAATAGCTGATACAGAAGGATTTCTCTTAACTTCAGGAAAATTGGGATTTGTTTTAATATATCTTGATGAAGCAAGTTTTCTTCTTCATACCCTTTAAAGAAGTGACTAATAAATGTCTCACTAAAGTTTTCAGAATCGCCATTATAGGAGTTATTTTGCCAGTACGCATGATAAAAAACTACTGCAATATCTTGGGCAAACCAATTAAATGCACATTCATCAAAGTCAATCGTTGTAATGGATAGGTCGT
>JBFELW010000426.1:0-2517 GCA_041551995.1 Paenisporosarcina sp. | reverse complement strand
TTCATTTGAAGAAGATGCATACTTTATCTTTACAACCCTTAAAGGCATTACTAAACGTACTCCTGTAAATGGTTTCGCACACATTCGTGCAAATGGACTAATATCAATATCGTTAAGAGAAGATGATGAACTTATCTCTGTTAGGCTAACGGACGGTAAGAAACATATTGTTATTGGTACTCGGAACGGTATGCTTGTTCGTTTTGAAGAAACTGATATTCGTTCAATGGGGCGAACAGCTTCTGGTGTTAGAGGTATTCGTCTTCGTAAAGACGACTATGTCGTGGGAATGGAAATACTTGAACCAGGACATGAAGTATTAGTCGTAACTGAAAATGGTTACGGAAAACGGACGTCTGAAGAAGAGTATCGTCTACAATCCCGTGGCGGTGTTGGAATTAAGACAAGCCAAATTACAGATAAAACCGGTCCACTTTCAGCAGTTAAAACGGTTGATGGAACTGAAGATTTAATGCTAATTACTATTAATGGTATGTTAATACGAATGGATGTAAGTACTATTTCTGTAACAGGACGTAGTACACAAGGGGTTCGTCTAATCCGTTTATCTGACGACGAACGAGTAGCTACAGTGGCAAAAGTAGAAAAAGCAGAAGAAGAGGAAGATTTTGAAGAGGATGAGGAACAAGGTTTAACTTCAATTGAAGAAATCCCTGGAATGCCTGCTGAAGAATCAAAACCAACAGAAGAATAATAAGAAGGTCTAAGGTGCATAAGCTCCTTAGACCTCTTTTTGTATAGTTTGTAAACATAAATGACTTCTTACTTAAATTTCTGTTTTATCTAGATTTAACTATCATATTTACTTTCTCCTGAGTTAGGAAGTTATTTAAAAAGAAGAGTCATTAAACTAGGACAATCGTTTTAATACTTTACCAAGATTATGTTCAAAGTACAGGTTATAAAAAAGGAACCTTTGTACGCATATTTAACAAGGATTTCATAGTACTCATCCAAATTCTAAAGAAATAGTAATTTAAAAAAGAAATTCCTTAGAAAATTTTATCATTTAGGGAAATACATCTTACAAAAACTTACTATATCCGTTACAATAAACCTACAAATCTGCAAAAGGTGGTCATCCTTTTGGAACACTTACAAGTTAGAGTCTCTGAATTGAAATTAGGTAGTATTCTGGCAGAAGATATATTTGCTAATACTCCCTTTCCTATTATACGTAAGGCAACAAAGGTTTCACACGAACACTTTGTGATATTTCAAGCGTTTCATATAACAAAAGTTTCAATAATGAAAGCAGATCCTTTTAATAAAACAGAAGATGAATTAAAAAATTCAAGTGATTCTGAAAAGGATGCACTTACTAATTCACCAAATATGATTGTAGTAAAAAAAGAATTTACTATGCTGTATAACCAAGCAGTTCAAGATTATAAAAAAGAGTTTATCAATTGGCAATCTGGATCTAAAGTAGATATTACGAAAGTGCGATCTTTTATTATGCCTTTAGTTGAATACGTCTTAAGCGACAGACAAATTGTAGCAAAGTTAAATGATTATTCAATCGAACAAGATTATATCTATCATCATGCAATTGCGATCGGAATGATAGCAGGTTCTCTTGCTCAAAAGTTAGGATATGAAAAAGGCCAAATCATCCAAATTGCCACTGCTGCATTACTATCTGATTGTGGGATGTCTAAAATAGACTTTAAATTGAGAGAGAAAAAAGCAGCACTCACTCAACATGAATTTAATGAAATAAAAAAACACACGCTTTATAGCTATCAAATGACAAAAGATGCTCCTTTATTAAAACCTGAAATGAAATTAGCTATTTTCCAGCATCATGAACGATTAGATGGAAGTGGTTATCCAAAAGGTGAGAAGATGGATAGCGTTTCGTTCATTTCGCAAATTATTGCAGTGGCAGACATGTACCATGCAATGACTTCAGAAAGAGCCTACCGATCAAAAGTATCCCCATTTAAAGTAATGGAAATGATTCGAGAAGATGAGTTTGGTAAGTTCAATATCCAAGTTGTGCAAGCTTTATTTAGCATCGTAGGAGATTTACCAATTGGAATGCGAGTTGAAATATCAACAGGTGAAACGGGTGAAGTTATTTTTGTTCAACCGAATGTACCTACCCGTCCGATGATTAGGATTTCTACATCTGGTGAAATTTTAGATTTATCCTTGAAAAGGAATCTATATATAGAAAGAATTTTAGGCTAATGAAATGAATTTCTTTTAACCTTTGAAAGGATTGAGAGAAATTCTTTTTTTCTTCAGAAACGGGTTGACATTATTGGTCTAGCTTGTTATTATAAGTGAGTTGCCAAAACAAGCGGCATACAAATGAACCTTGAAAACTGAACAGCAAAACGTCAACTAAAATAGCGGAACACACTTTTGTGTGGGAAGCAAAATTCGTTATGAGCGCTTAGCGCGAAAACGAATTTCTGCGATGATCGCCTTGGCGATCGGAGCAAAAACTTGAACTTAAACGTTCATTATAAACGTCATTAATTTTGA
>JBFELW010000425.1:0-2519 GCA_041551995.1 Paenisporosarcina sp. | reverse complement strand
TTTGGTGGACCTGGTGCTGTATTCTGGATGTGGATGATTGCATTTATTGGAGCATCTTCAGCATTTATTGAGTCTACTTTAGCTCAAATTTATAAAGTGAAAGAGAATGGACAATATCGAGGTGGTCCAGCCTACTACATAGAAAAGGGAATTGGATTGAAATGGTATGGCGTCACATTCGCTCTAGCTGCATTATTGGCTTTATCTATTTTAATGCCAGGTATTCAAACAAACTCGATTGCCATCGGAATGGAAAACGCATTTTCTCTTCCTAGATGGATTACAGGTGCAGCAATTGCAGTAATTCTTGGTATTATTATCCTTGGTGGAGTAAAGCGTATTGCTCACGTTGCTCAAGTAGTTGTACCTTTTATGGCTATTGCCTATATGATTATGGCAGTAATTATTATTGGTATGAACATTACTGAGCTACCTGGTGTTATATCTCTAATCTTCTCTAGTGCATTTGGTTTTGATTCTACTTTTGGTGGGATGATCGGTGCAGCAATTGCTTGGGGAGTTAAACGTGGTATTTATTCAAATGAAGCGGGACAAGGTACTGGCCCTCACGCAGCAGCGGCAGCGGAAGTGTCACATCCAGTTAAACAAGGACTTGTTCAAGCATTCTCAGTATATATTGATACATTACTAGTTTGTTCGGCAACAGCATTCATGATTCTATTTACAGGAATGTATAATGTTCAGTTGGATGATGGTAATGGTGAATTCGTTTATGAAGGACTTTCAGGTGTAGAGGCAGGTCCTGGTTATACACAAGCAGCGATTGACTATGCATTGCCTGGAACAGGGATTGGTGCAGGATTTGTTGCGATTGCGTTATTCTTCTTCGCATTTACAACGATTATGGCTTACTACTATATGGCCGAAACGAATGTTGCTTACCTATTAAAAGGAAAAGCAGAAAAAATTGGGATTTTCGTTTTAAAAATTGTTATTATCGTAACTGCTTTCTTAGGTACGGTTCGTGAAGCGGGTCTTGCATGGGCATTAGGTGATGTTGGTTTAGGATTAATGGTATGGCTAAACTTAATAGCGATTCTCATTATTGCAAAACCAGCTCTTATTGCACTGAAAGACTATGAAGCTCAGAGAAAAGAAGGGCTGGATCCTGTCTTTGACCCTACTAAACTAGGTATTAAAAATGCAGACTTCTGGGTTGAATACAACGAAAACTTGAAAAAATAATGAATAATCGTCCAACTTCGGTTGGGCGATGTTTTTTTCTCTGGTATAGTAAAAGGAAAAGGTGAGTTTAGCTATGGAAAACTTTCTATCTATTTTAATTATCATTACAGGGATTGCGGTTTTCATTATCATGAAGAAGCTCTCGCATACAAGCAAAACGTATTGGGTGAATTTTTCCCTTGCTTTGCTTATGGCATTAGTATTTGTAAGAACGTTGATGCTTGATCCATTGGATTGGCTTAGCTATACAGCCATTGCTTTCTGTGGTTTAGCATTCATAGCACAAGTGATTCTTGGAATAAAAAACTTAAAAACTACTGTTTAAAAAGTGAAACCGGTACTTGTAGAAATTCTACTTGTACCGGTTTTTTTGTGTTTAGGTAGACAAAACTAGGCTTTGTCGTAAATTTTGTGCTCTTTGTCGTAAGTTTTTAGTTGATTGTCGTAATTTTTAGATGGATTGTCGTAATTTTTAAGGGCTTTGTCGTAAAAAACCCAGTTTTTATCTTCTTTAACCATATACCCAAGAGCCTTATTCAATACATAAAAGGTCGTCTTACTAATAAATCCCCAGGATATTTAGGGGACATTGCAACAATAAAAGATGGAACATTAACTACGATTCGAGATATTAGTGTCAAGTGTGAAACTTCGGACAGTTAGAATAAATCATAGAAATAGATAATGTGTTAAAAGCGCATGAGGGTGGAAAAATTCATATGAAGAGTCGGATTGATGTGCGAACTTTACGGGATTTGCAAAGAATTTAACACCGGGTGTTGCGAGTGTTTGTTTAGATATTCAAGATGACCTACAAGTATCGGGAACTCGGTTGCCATTGTAACTGATGGAACGGCCATTCTCGGTCTACGAGACATTGGTCCAGTTGCAGGGATGCCCGTAATGGAAGGGAAAGCTGTTTTGTTTGATCAATTTGATGGAATAAGTGGAATTCCGATGTTACTTGATACAAGTAACCCTGTTGTGGATGTAGAAACAGTCAAACATATTTATCAAGGTTTTGGCGTGCGAGTGAAATCACATACCCGATGCTTGTAACAGCGGCTACAGCTATCTTCAACCATACAAAACCAAAGGATTTAGTACCTAATCCTTTAGATCCAACTGTTCACGAAGTAGTACGAGCTGTAGAATTAGCTATTCAAGAACATAAATAACTTTTCGACCGACCTTTTCTACTGTGAAAAGGTCGGTTTTTGTTTTATGCTATCAAGAAAAGCGGATATGTGCCAATCTAGCTCATGTGACCAATTTGGAAGACATGAATCGAAATCTGATTTCGACTGAATGTC
>JBFELW010000424.1:0-2537 GCA_041551995.1 Paenisporosarcina sp. | reverse complement strand
TGATAATAACGTCTCTGCTGTTTCCGATTTTAATTTACAAGTAAATGACGAAGAATTTATTGTCTTTGTAGGCCCTTCTGGTTGTGGTAAATCTACCACATTGCGTATGATCGCTGGTCTAGAAGAAATCTCTTCTGGAAACTTCTATATTGATGACAAGAGAATGAATGATACCGCCCCAAAAGACCGTGATATTGCAATGGTGTTTCAAAACTATGCCTTATATCCACATATGACAGTGTATGACAACATGGCATTTGGATTGAAACTTCGTAAGTTTTCTAAACAAGAAATTCATGAGAGAGTTCATAATGCAGCGGAGATTCTTGGTTTAGAACCATACTTAACTCGTAAACCGAAAGCTTTATCGGGTGGACAACGCCAACGGGTAGCTTTAGGTAGAGCTATAGTTCGTGATGCAAAGCTATTTCTAATGGATGAACCATTATCCAATCTTGACTCAAAACTACGTGTTCAAATGCGAGCTGAAATTGCAAAATTACATTTACGTCTAAAAACAACAACGATCTATGTAACGCATGATCAGACCGAGGCGATGACAATGGCTTCTCGAATTGTTGTTATGAAAGATGGACTCATCCAACAAATTGGTACACCAAAAGAAGTATATGATAAACCTGATAATGTATTTGTTGGCGGCTTTATTGGATCACCATCAATGAACTTTTTTGAAGGGAAAGTTGTGAATGGGTATTTCGTTATGGGTGAAACTTCGATACAAATCCCAACTACTTATGCAGCTCTTCTAGTAGATCAAGGATATGAAAATAAAGAGTTGATCTTAGGCATACGACCAGAACATATTACAACTGAATCATCAGTAAATAGTGTGAATTTACGTACAAAAGTAGATGTCTCTGAACTGACAGGTGCAGAATTGATGATTTATTCCAATATTAAAGGTCAAGAATTTATTGCACGAATCGATTCGAGCAGCCAAGTAAAACCTGGGGATGAGATTGAACTTTCGTTTAACTTAGAAAGAGCTCACTTTTTTGATAAAGAAAGTGAATTACGTCTTAAGTAAAAAATATTGATATGCTCATTTGATAAGCACAAAAATTTTTTAAAGTTTTTGTGCAAACGTTTTCGCAAATAAAGGTTCTAAATCTTCAATGAGTAATTTTGTGTTGATATATCGATTTTATTGAACCGGTAGCAAAATTGAAGCACATCAAACAAAAAGTAAAATGAATACAAAGATTATATTTATTAATACTAAGGGTGGATAGCAAACAACCTTTATACTTCCTAAAGATGAAAGAGGAATTACAATGAATAAAAAGTGGTGGAAAGAAGCAGTCGCTTACCAAGTGTATCCTAGAAGCTTTATGGATTCGAATGGGGATGGAATTGGCGATTTACAGGGACTAATATCAAAATTAGATTACTTAGTCGATTTGGGTATTGATGTCATTTGGATTTGTCCCATGTATAAGTCTCCAAACGATGACAATGGGTATGACATTAGTGATTATCAAGATATAATGGACGAATTTGGTACGATGGAAGATTTTAATGAACTTCTTGAGCAAGTTCATCAACGTGGAATGAAGCTGATTATTGACTTAGTTATCAACCATACAAGTGATGAACATGAGTGGTTTATAGAATCCAAATCAGCGAAAAACAGTCCTAAACGAGATTGGTACATTTGGCAAGATGGAAAAGATGGGAAAGAGCCAAATAACTGGGAAAGTATCTTTAATGGATCTGCTTGGAAATTTGATGAAGTGACCAATCAGTATTATTTACATATTTTCTCGAAGAAACAGCCAGATTTAAATTGGGAAATTAAAGACGTTCGCGAATCTTTATACCAAATGATAAATTGGTGGCTCGATAAAGGCATCGATGGGTTCCGTGTAGATGCCATTAGCCATATTAAAAAAGATCAAACATTTTCTGATAGTCAGATTGAAGATGGGCAACAATACGTTCAAGCATGGGATAAATACATGAATGTAAAAGGTATTCAACCATATCTAGAAGAATTAAAGCAGGAAACTTTTTCGAAGTATGATATTATGACCGTTGGAGAAGCAAATGGTGTTGGAATTGATGAAATTGATTTGTGGGTAGGGGAAGAACATGGTAAATTCAACATGGTCTTTCAATTTGAGCATCTGGGTTTATGGGATGCTGAGAAGAAAAAATCAATCAATGTTGTCGAATTAAAAGATGTTCTAACAAAGTGGCAAAAAGGGCTTGAAGGTAAAGGGTGGAACGCTTTATTTATTGAAAATCATGATAAAGCACGTGTTGTTTCTACTTGGGGGAACGATAAGGAATATTGGAGAGAAAGTGCGACTGCACTTGCATCCATGTACTTCTTCATGCAAGGCACGCCATTTATTTACCAAGGGCAAGAGATAGGCATGAAAAACGTTAAATTTGCTTCCATCGATGATTATAATGATGTGGCCGTTAAAAATATGTACAAAGCAAAACGAAAAGCTGGCGTTTCACATGATGATCTCATGGAAATCATTTGGGCTTCAAGTCGAGATAACTCT
>JBFELW010000423.1:0-2546 GCA_041551995.1 Paenisporosarcina sp. | reverse complement strand
TGATCTGTCATTTCTTCTGCGTCATTTAAAATATGTGTTGAATATAAAATCGTCATATTTTGTTGTAAGTTTTTCAGTAAATTCATGATTTCACGTCTACCTACTGGATCGAGTGCTGATACCGGTTCATCCAGTAGCAACAACTTTGGTTTATGAACAATTGCTTGTGCTAAGCCAAGTCGTTGTTTCATCCCACCTGAAAACGTACCTGTTTTTTTCCTTAATGCTTCTCCAAGACCCACAAATTCTAATGTTTTCTGTGCTTCTATTTTTGCACTACGTGAATCCATCCCACTTAATTTGGCTGCCATTTCAGTAAACTCTAAAGCAGTTAGCCATGAATAGAACTGAGGATATTGGGGTAGAAATCCAATGGACTTTCTTACATCCACATGTTTTTCGCCGTTTAATGAAATCGTACCTGTAGTTGGTTTAAGCAAGCCAGCTAACATGGATAAAGTCGTCGTTTTCCCAGCACCATTCGGTCCAATTAAAGCCGTCGAAGAGTTTTCTGAAAGTGAGAAACTCACTTCATTGACAACCTGTTCTGACCCGTATCGCTTAGTTATGTTTTCCGCTTCAAGTAATGGATTCATGACTGTTTTCTCCCAACCACGAAGTATAAAATGGGTCCCACTATATTAAAGACTATTATAACTAAGGCCCATACCCACTTAGGTCCATTCGTTTCGTTTATTTTTACTAAATCAATAAGTGCTATTACTAGTAATATCAGTTGTATAACTAATATTGGCGCAATAATCCCCCAGGGTATCTCTTGTAATAATTCCATATCTCCCACTCCTCTTTCTTTATAATGTAGCAATTAAAACAATGCTTCCGATGAGCAACACAAGACCTATCCAACTGACCTTATGTCCCAAATTGACAGTCCACCCAATACCAAACCGCTTTTCAACTAGAATACTAGGATCGTCTTTATTGATATAAATCAAGCCCATTTTCCAATAGCGATCATCATCCATATCCATTATGCCTTCTTGGTTTACATCTTGAGACTGGACAGGTATTCTCGTGCCGCTTTGACCCACTTTGACCGTGTAATAAAAAACAGATCCTAATATCACAATCAGGAAACCTATAGTAAAGGCTAGAGTAACTCCTGATGACGTGGTTTCAGCTGCAATAATAGTTAGTTGTAAATATCCCATTAGCACAGTCATAGAAATGGTTATGACAAACAATAACCAGCTTGAGTATTTCCGGAAAGCCAGTTGCTGTGCTCGTGATTGTTTTTTGCGTTGGACTTGAATTTTCGCTCCAGATTGTTTCATTGCTTCATTGAAAAACAACAACATCACCTGTATTCCGATTGTCATGAGAGGCAACGAACTTACGGAAAGCCAACTTTTTTCAGCGAAACGATCTGCCTCACCACTTGGACCCCAATGCATGGGAATTTGATTGGGTAGCGTATCAAATTGACTTAACCCGTAGATCCCTAAACTTAGGGGAACAAGCATTGGAAGAATAAAGAATATCGTTGGCAACAGTTTTAGTTGTTCTCGAAACTGTAAATCTACCACCCTTTTCTCTATTTGACCCGATGTCCACTTCTCCTCTTTTTTCCAAGTAGCTAGAGTTATATGATTTTTTGCATACAAGCCGATTGATAGAACCACCGCCATAATTTGAGCAATCATTCCTACAAAAACGATATGTTGCTCGGAAGGACGTGCTAACCATACCCATCCTAGAAAAAGGAGAATAATGCCTATTCCACCTGTTAATACGATTGTGGTGTACCTCTTTTTCATTTCAATAATACGACTGTCTTTTACATGTGTATCTGGTATATACACCCCAAACACATTGTTTTCTCTTAAAAACTTTGGTAAGAAAGCTTGAATGGCTATAATAAAAATTAAAATAAGAATAAATAAAAGTGCAGCCATCACTTTTCCTCCTTTAGATCTAAAATTATTTCGTTTATCAACGACTCGATATCCACTTGAGACAACTGTAAGCAAAGTGCTTCCGCTACAATTGGACGTAATTCTTGTTTCAATCGATTTCGTTCAACGGAAGAAGCTTGGCGAACACCATTCTCATGAATGAATACACCTTTCTTCTGCATAATCTGAATAAATTCCTTCTCTTCTAAGTAGTGATAGGCTTTATTAACAGTGTGCATGTTCATGCCAAGGTCTGCTGCAAATGCTCGGACAGATGGTAAAGAATCTCCTGGTTTTAACTCTCCCCTCGCCACTCCCTCGATAATTTTTTGGGCCAATTGCAAATAAATTGGCACGGCCGAATTTGCTTCAATCTCAATAAACATATGCGGCTCCCTCCTGTTCTATTATCAATAGAACAACCTTGTTATACATAATATAGAACAGACTATCATTTATATCAAGTAATTTATTTGTACTGTTTACATTAAAAAAATCGTACGTTACAATAAAGTCGTTCTGAAACACTAAAAACTACATACGATTTCGCACTAGGGGTGCTATAAATTGGCTGAGATGAGAGCGTTTGCTCCGATCCCTTAACACTCGATCCAGATAATACTGGCGTGA
>JBFELW010000422.1:0-2547 GCA_041551995.1 Paenisporosarcina sp. | reverse complement strand
GTTGCTTTTTGTGCAGTACTTTCTGAATGTTGAAATGTACGACGTGGTCCTTTCGTGACGACCTCTATTTCTTCTACCATCGTGTTCCATTCCCCACAACCCGGACAACGACCCATCCATTTTGCAGATTCGTATCCACAGGAATTACACATGAATTTTGTTTTACGTTTAGCCATAGTCCCTCCTAAGAAAAAAGGGCATTCCGAACAAACCGATCGGAATGCCCCATACATTTTACTTCGTTACTGTTTCTTTTGTACGGACAACAAATTCATCATTTTCTACATCAAAGACAACATTATATCCTGTTAATACAGTACCTTTTAACAGCTCTTCAGACAAGCGATCTTCAACATGTTTTTGAAGTGCTCGACGGAGTGGGCGGGCACCGTACTCTGGATCGTAGCCTTCTTTTGCAATTTTTTCTTGAGCAGCTTCTGTTAACTCAAGTTCGATTTCTTGTTCTTGCAAGCGTTTTGTTAAAGTAGCCGTCATTAATGTGACGATTTCTTTTAAATGTTCCTTCTCTAAAGAATGGAACACTATCATTTCATCGACACGGTTTAAGAACTCAGGTCGGAATGCTTTTTTCAATTCCTCAAGCATTCTTCCTTTCATGTCCTTATACTTCTGTTCACCATCTTGTAAGTTAAAGCCAACATATTTGTTTTTCTTAAGTGCTTCTGCACCAACGTTTGAAGTCATGATAACAACCGTATTACGGAAATCAATTGTACGACCTTTCGAATCAGTTAATCGTCCATCCTCTAAAACTTGTAATAAAATATTAAACACATCTGGATGAGCTTTCTCTATTTCATCCAACAGAATAACTGAGTAGGGTTTACGACGTACTTTCTCTGTTAGTTGACCGCCCTCTTCAAAGCCGACGTATCCTGGGGGTGAACCAACTAAACGTGAAGTCGAGTGCTTCTCCATATACTCAGACATGTCGACACGAATCATGGCATCTTCATCGCCAAACATGCTTTCTGCAAGAGCACGGGCAAGCTCGGTTTTACCAACACCAGTTGGTCCCAAGAATATGAATGACCCAATTGGACGCTTCGGATCTTTTAATCCTGCACGTGCACGACGAACTGCTCGAGAGATAGCCGTCACAGCTTCGGCTTGGCCGATAACACGCTTGTGCAAGGTATCTTCTAGGTTTAACAGTTTGTCAGATTCCGTTTGTGCAAGTTTGGAAACTGGAATTCCCGTCCACATGGACACCACTGCAGCCACGTCCTCAACCGTTACTTCTGATTCAGCTTTGCCTTGTTCTTCTTTCCATGTCTTTTTCGTGCTCTCAAGCTCTTCTTTTAACTTTTGCTCCGAATCTCTGAAAGAAGCTGCCTTTTCAAACTCTTGGCTTTGAACAGCCGCATTTTTTTCAGAACGCATCGCTTCTAAACGCGTTTCTAGTTCTTTCATATTCGGTGGAGTTGTATATGAACGCAAACGGACTTTTGAACCTGCTTCATCAATTAAGTCAATTGCTTTATCTGGCAAGAACCGGTCAGAGATATAACGATCTGACATTTTCGCAGCTGCAACAATGGCTTCATCTGTAATTTTCACTCGGTGATGCGCTTCATAACGATCACGAAGTCCTTGAATAATTAGAATGGACTCTTCTACAGAAGGTTCATCAACTTGGATGGGTTGGAAACGACGCTCCAGCGCGGCATCTTTTTCAATGTATTTACGGTACTCATCAAGTGTTGTAGCACCAATACATTGAAGTTCACCACGAGCAAGAGACGGTTTCAAAATATTTGATGCATCAATTGCACCTTCTGCTCCACCCGCTCCAATAAGGGTATGAAGCTCATCAATGAATAAAATAACATTATTCGCTTGACGAATTTCATCCATCACTTTTTTCAATCGATCTTCAAATTCACCACGGTATTTCGTCCCTGCTACAACAGTACCCATATCTAACGTCATAACGCGTTTGTCTCGCAAAATTTCAGGTACTTCGTTTTGAACGATTTGTTGCGCTAAACCTTCAGCTATTGCTGTTTTACCAACCCCTGGTTCACCAATAAGAACAGGGTTGTTTTTTGTGCGGCGAGATAAAACTTCAATAACACGCGTGATTTCTTTGCTCCGTCCAATAACTGGATCCAAACTACCGTCCCGGGCAATTTGAGTGAGGTCGCGAGCTAAACTATCAAGTGTAGGCGTATTTGCGGCAGGATTTGAACCCCCACCTTGTTGAACATGGTCATTGCTTCCTAATAATTGTAATACTTGTTGTCGCGCTTTATTTAAACTAACACCCGCATTATTTAATACGCGGGCTGCCACGCCTTCACCTTCACGAATAAGCGCTAAAAGTAAATGCTCTGTGCCAATATATGAATGACCTAATTTACGTGACTCATCCACTGATAACTCAATCACTTTTTTAGCACGTGGCGTGTAATGAACGATAGGTCCTACTTCACCAGTTCCCATTCCTACTAATTCCTCGATGCCTTTTTCAATGACTTGTGGACTAACTTCGATTGCTTCCATTGCTTTAGCGGCAATCCCGCC
>JBFELW010000421.1:0-2555 GCA_041551995.1 Paenisporosarcina sp. | reverse complement strand
GCTTTATCAATTGATAATTGATCTAATACTGAAAAGTTTTCTTCTAGTTCATCTGCAATCGTTTCATTTACAATTTCAACAGCCTTTAAAACACCTTTACCAAGATAACGGCCTTTGTCTCCATCACGAAGCTCTACGGCTTCATATTCGCCTGTTGAAGCACCAGAAGGAACGATAGCGCGACCAAATGCACCACTTTCTGTAAATACTTCAACTTCGACAGTTGGATTCCCACGAGAATCTAATACTTCACGAGCTTGTATATGCGTAATCATTGGCATGTTTAAATCTCCTCAGCTTTTAATAGTGTTTTACCTGTCATTTCAGGTGGTTTTTCAATTCCTAATAAGTGTAACATGGTTGGAGCTAAATCAGCTAAAATCCCATCAGAACGCAGATTAATATGGTTCTTGGTTACAATGACAGGAACAGGGTTCGTTGTGTGTGCAGTCATTGGATTGCCTTGCATTGTCACTACCTCATCTGAGTTGCCATGATCTGCAGTAATAATTGCGGCTCCTCCTTTTGCTAATACAGCATCTACAATTCTCCCCATACATTCATCAACCACTTCAATTGCACGAATCGTTGGTTCTAACATTCCACTATGGCCAACCATATCCGGATTGGCAAAGTTTAATAAAATAGCATCAAACCTATCGGAAGATATTGCATCCAATAAAGCGTCGGTCACTTCAAATGCACTCATTTCAGGTTTTAAATCGTACGTGGCTACTTTCGGCGAATTTATTAAAATTCGTTCTTCACCATGGAAGCTCTCTTCACGTCCACCACTCATGAAGAATGTGACGTGAGGGTATTTCTCTGTTTCTGCTATTCGTAGTTGGGTCTTACCGTTTGATTCAAGTACTTCTCCTACCGTATTTACTAAATTAGTTTTATCATATGCAATGGAAGATATCACTTCATCACTATATGTAGTAAACGTTACAAATTTTAAGTTAGTTGGATGTTTAGGGCTTAATGAAAAAGCGTTGCAAGAAGGATTTGTGAAAACTGAAGATAACTGTATGGCACGATCTGGACGGAAGTTAAAGAAAATAACCGCATCATTCGTATCAATTGTTGCCACTGGTTTGCCATGTTCTTCTAGTACACAGGGTAAGACAAATTCATCGAAGACATCTTGTGCATAAGACTTTTGTACACTTGACTGAGCACTGGTGGCCTTTTCCCCTATCCCATCTACTAATGCTAAATAAGCTTTCTCAATACGATCCCATCGTCTATCTCGGTCCATTGCATAATAACGTCCACTAATTGTTGCGAATTCACCCGCACCTATAGTCTGCATCTGACGCTCTGTTTCTTCAATGTAACCTAGTGCTGTTTCAGGACCAACATCTCTTCCATCCAAAAAGCCGTGAACAAATACATCTTCTAAGTCATGTATTTTAGCTAGCTTTAGTAAAGCAAATAAATGTGAGTAATGTGAATGGACACCTCCATCGGATAACAATCCCACCAAATGCAATTTCGAGTTATGTGTTTTTACATGTGCAATGGCTTCTAGAAAAGCGTCGTTTTGAAAGAAATCCAGTTCTTTTATGGACTTATGAATGCGGGTTAAGTTTTGATAAACTACTCTCCCGGCTCCAATGTTTAAGTGCCCAACTTCAGAATTACCCATTTGTCCTTCTGGTAATCCAACTTCTTCTCCAGAAGCAATTAATGAAGCATGAGGATATTGATTCCAAAGCCGATCGAAGTTCGGTTTTTTTGCTTGTGCCACTGCGTTTCCAAACACTTCGCTGCGAAGCGCAAATCCATCCAAAATGATGAGAGCAACTGGTGACTTAGGCATTAGAGCCTGCCTCCAGTAATTTTAAGAATGATTCAGGTTGTAAACTTGCTCCACCGACTAAAGCGCCATCGATATCATCCATTGCTAACAATTCTCTAATATTTTCAGGTTTTACACTTCCACCATATTGTATACGGATAGAATCAGCGGCTGATTTTCCATAGAGTCCTTCAACTTTTAATCGAATTGATCGACAAACTTCATTTGCATCTTCAGAAGTAGCTGTTTTACCGGTTCCAATCGCCCAAATCGGTTCATAAGCGACGACCATTTTTTTCACTTGCTCTTCTGACAATCCAGCAAGTCCACGTTCTATTTGCTTCTCTACTTTAGAAGTTGTAGAGCCCGCTTCACGTTCTTCCAATGTTTCACCCACACAAAGGATAGGGGAAATCTCATATGCAAATGCTGCATGAACTTTTTTATTAACATCTATATCGGTTTCATTAAAATACTCACGTCGTTCTGAATGTCCCAAAATAACGTATTCCACACCTATTTCTGCTAATTGTGCTGGACTAACTTCACCTGTAAATGCACCTTCAGTTTCAAAATGCATGGTTTGCGCACCAATTTTTAGTGTTGAGTCTGAAACGATTTGTTTTAACTGTTCTAAATATAAAGCTGGTGCACAGATTATAGAATCCACTTTTACTGAATCAGGTACTAAACCTTTTACTTCCTCTGCAAATTTTTTTGCTTCAGCTAATGATTTATACATTTTCCAGTT
>JBFELW010000420.1:0-2561 GCA_041551995.1 Paenisporosarcina sp. | reverse complement strand
TGCTATAACAGCGGTTGCAGTTATAGAATGATCGGCCACAACTGGATCAATCATGGCAAGCCCACCTAGAGCTATCCCCATTACGATATGTGTGCCCGTATCCAAATATATCAACTCCTTAAAGAGGTTGTTCTATGATTACAAATTTTTTAAATTTAGTCTAACGAGAAAGTTTAAATTTTATATAGGCATATTCTTTCAAGCAAGCTACACTATGTCTAGCGCTACAAACACTAGCTAATATTTAAACATGAAGGTCTTTTTAATCTATATAAACAAGTATATACCCGAAAAATTATAACGTTAATCAATCGAATGTAGGTGAATTTTATGAATAAAACCGATATAGATACTTTTCGTCATTCTTTAATTGAATGGTATCTTAATGAAAAACGAGATTTGCCTTGGAGAAAAACACGTGACCCATATAAGATATGGGTTTCTGAAATCATGTTGCAACAAACTCGAGTAGACACAGTCATTCCATATTATGAACGTTTTATTAAGGAATTTCCAACCATTGATGTACTAGCATTTGCTGATGAGGAGAAATTACTTAAACAGTGGGAAGGGCTTGGCTACTATTCAAGAGTTAGGAATTTACAAGCAGGAGTTAAGGAAGTACGCGAGAAATATAACAGTGTGGTGCCCGATACTCGTAAGGAAATCTCTACTTTAAGAGGTGTAGGACCTTATACAGCAGGTGCTATACTTAGTATTGCCTATCAGAAACCTGAACATGCAGTGGATGGAAATGTTATGAGGGTTTTATCTCGAGTTTTATTGATAAAAGAAGACATAGCAAAACCAAAAACGAGAAAGATATTTGAAGAAGCTGTTAGTGAGTTAATAGACTCACAAAACCCTTCTGCGTTCAATCAAGGGCTAATGGAGTTAGGAGCCACCATTTGTACTCCTAGATCACCAAAATGTCTTCTATGTCCAGTACGCGAAAATTGTGCAGCTTTCTTTTCTGGTGAACAAAATGAATTACCCATTAAGTCAAAAAACAAGAAAGTTAAACTATTATTATATGACGTATTTATTGTTCAAAATTACGATGGTAAATTCTTAATGGAGAAAAGGTCAGATACAGGATTGCTCGCAAATCTATGGCAATTTCCAATGGTTGACCGTTCGTTAGAGAACAATATTGATACAATTCCATTACTTGAGAAAAAATTTGGTGTTAACTTTATAAAGGAAAATGAATTTGGACCTTTAAAACATATCTTTTCTCATTTATCATGGGAAATGAATAGTATTTCCGGTAAAGCCACACAAGAAAAAAATATTCCGGATACATGTAAATGGTTATCAAAAGAAGAAGTTCAAGATGTACCAATGCCTGTACCAATGTTGAAGATTTGGAAGGTTTTTCATGAAGGGGGATTATATAATGACAGCAAATAAAGTAGCTTTAGTAACGGGAAGTAGTAGAGGTCTAGGAAAAGCGCTTGCCATAGAACTTGCAAAAAATGGATACGATATTGTTGTAAATTATGCGCGAAGTAAAAGTGCAGCACTCGAGACAGTAAGAGAGATTGAGGAACTTGGTCAGAAAGCGTTGCTTGTTAGAGCAAACGTAGGTGATATGGAAAAATTAAAAGCCATGTTCGAAACAATTCGTGAAGAGTTTGGCCGATTAGACGTATTTGTAAGTAATGCTGCATCGGGTGTTTTACGTCCTGTAATGGAACTAGAAGAGTCACATTGGGACTGGACTATGAATATTAATGCAAAAGCAATGTTATTTGGTGCGCAAGAAGCGGCTAAACTAATGGATCGAGGAGGGAAAATTGTTGGTGTAAGCTCCCTTGGATCGATTCGATATTTAGAAAACTATACAACTGTAGGTGTTTCAAAAGCAGCAATAGAATCAATTACAAGATATTTAGCTGTAGAATTAGCAGCAAAAGGAATTGCTGTAAACACTGTTTCTGGTGGAGCGTTAGATACCGATGCGTTAAAGCATTTCCCAAATAGAGAAGAATTATTAAACGATGCACGAGTTAATACTCCTGCTGGTCGAATGGTAGAAATAGAAGATATGGTCAAAACAGCCATGTTCCTGATCTCGTCTGATTCAGATATGATTCGTGGCCAAACAATCATTGTCGACGGTGGAAGATCAATCGTCATGTAAAAATTTTTTTTTTTTAGGAATACAATTTCGCACTGTGCACATCATAATGAGCACGGAGGTGAAAAATCCATGGCAAACAATGAAAGCAACTATCCAACAAATGCTAACAAAGTACGTCAACAAAACAAACAATCAGAAATGCAAAAAGCAAATGCTACAGCAAATGCTGGCAATGCTGGTCGTACAGAATTTGGAGCTGAATTCGGTGCTCAAACTGATGTAGCACAAGTACAAAAGCAAAATCAACAATCTGCAAATCGTAAACAAAACAAAACTAAATAATGGATCGGAAACCACCGGTCAGCGAAGGCATTAGCCTTCGCTGATTTTTTTTGCTATAGTTTTCCCCATTAGGTTGTTATAATGGGGAAATAACAAACAACTGTATATATTTGTGCTTAGACAAAAAGGTGGG
>JBFELW010000419.1:0-2583 GCA_041551995.1 Paenisporosarcina sp. | reverse complement strand
CATTCCGGTAAATCATCCCGGGTTGTAAAATCTTCCTTTATTAATAAAGCCTTATTCTTAGTTATCACATAATCTCCTCCAGATCCGCACTTTATTCAAAATGAAAGGTTACTCATTTTCATTACCCCCCATAGAAAAGCATGAAACAAAATTATTTCACTTCTTGTAGGTTATTGTCGTCAAAAACGGGGAATATAATTAATACGGAAAATATGGAGGGTGAACTATCATGCGTAAAGTAGATGAACAGATTCGTAGCATTAACTGTCAAAGTGAATATGGTACACTTCAAAAAGTCGTCGTATGCGAACCACAATACATGGAAATAAAAGAAGTCATAAATGATATACAGAAAAAATATAAAGACGAAAATATCAATCAATCACTTGCACTATCACAACACCAAAACTTTGTTCATACACTTGAAACTGCTGGGATAGAAGTCGTTAATTTACCACCTAACAAAGACTACCCAGAACAAGTATTTACGCGAGATATTGGGTTTTCACTAGGCAACCGTCTCTTCATTTCCAAAATGGCGAACCCAATTCGCCAAGGAGAAGAATCCGTATTAGAGAAATGGGTTGAATCCAATCAGGCATCCTATCAAAAACTAACCAACCATCCAATCGAAGGCGGAGATGTCCTTGTTGATGGTCAACAAGTTTACATTGGCTTAAGTAGTCGTACGCGTATGGAATCAATTCAATCCTTGCAAAAAGTATTACCTATGTATGACATCATTCCCATTCCATTTAATCCGAAGTATTTACACTTGGACTGTGTCTTTAATATTCTGTCACCGTCTGATGCACTTATTTTCCCTACAGCCTTAGACCCCAATATCGTTGACATGCTTTCCAAACGATATAACCTAATCGAAGTTTCTGAACATGAACAATTTTCAATGGGAACCAATGTATTGTCAATTGGGAAAAACCGTGTCCTAAGTTTACCGGTAAATGTCGATGTTAATCACCAAATGCGTCAACATGGATACGACGTCATAGAAGTCGACTTTTCAGAAATCATTAAATCGGGTGGATCCTTCCGCTGCTGCTCCATGCCTATTTATCGTGACTGACAGTTACTATATTACACACAAACGCCCCCTGTAGAAATTTATACTGGGGGCATTCGTATCATAGTATATGCTTGTCAACATCATCTTATTTTCTTCTTCTCACCACAACTTCACCTGTCAAAACCTTCTCCTTTACAATTTGCACGCGTTCTTCAAAAATTGGCACTCTATACAATTCTTCATCGTCGGACTCAACAGGTGTTTCTCCTTCTTCAAACAGAATATGTTCTGCATAAATTTGACCGCTTAAAGGATTCAACTCTTCCACATATTCCGCAACTGGTTCACTCGTTACAAGAGGCTTTCTCTCTTCTTGAAACCGCTCAATTTCATTCGCGGCCTCCTCATAATATTGCATCGAATCCTCTTCATTAACAAACCCATCATCACTCTCATCCGTATACGGTTGACGTGGCGAAGCGGCACTCGCAAGGACCACCAAATCACCTTGCTCAAGTCTTCTCACATAAGAACCTACCTCATCCTCTGAAATCCCAGCAGACTTAAGAAGAGATGCCATTCCTGAATGCTGTGTCTCATAGTCTAACGCATAAAATATACGCCCAAACAATCCAGTATCCTTATGTTCCGGATACCCATCCTGCGGAATATCCTCTAACTGCACACCCGTCTCCCATGCAATCGTTGAAGCACTTTCCAAATCCTGTGCCAACACAAAAATCGAATTCTCATCATGACCAAGAGCCTTCAACTTATCAATCTCCAACAACACAGCAGCCTGACTATTATAAATACCAATAACACGCTTATCCATAAACTTCCCCCCATTATCTACAAACACATCTACTCTTTTTTACCCATCCCCCCACAAAACCTAAACACTTTTTTGAAATAAAAGAATCAAGTACCCCAGTCAACGAAAATATGCGGCCGAAGATACAATTTCGGCCGCACCCAACTTGGGTATAAAAAAACCCTTCGAAAAAACGAAGGGCATCCCATTATTTCTGACCATATGACTTAAACTTTTCAGCCATTACATCCATTTCAGCATCATCTAAAATTACAGGTTCACCGATAGCTTTGGCACGTGTATACACTTCACAACAAAACTCAATTTCTTCAGCTACTGCAAAAGCAGTCGCTATATTTGTAGCACCTGCAACTAAACCATGATTAGCGAGCAAGACCGCTTGACGATCTTTCATCCCTTCAAACGCATGTTCAGCAAGTTCCTGCGTTCCAAACGTTGCGTAAGAAGCACATCTTACATTCTTACCAGCAAACGCCACTAAATAAGATACTGCCGGTAAGTCCCAGCGTAGGGAAGCAATTGTCGTCGCAAATGGTGAATGTGTATGAACGATTGCATTTATATCGTCTCGTCTTGCGTAGAAAATGGCATGCATCGGGAATTCACTAGAAGGCTTTTTCTCGCCCGCTACGAGGTTCCCTTTCAAATCTACGATTGAGACATCTTCAGCCGTCAAAACATCATAGTCAATTCCACTTGGACTAATGATCATATAGCCAGAATT
>JBFELW010000418.1:0-2584 GCA_041551995.1 Paenisporosarcina sp. | reverse complement strand
GATAGCCAATACCTTTAATTGCTACCACGGGATCTTGGGAAGGACGTGTAATTTTTTTACCTGAAGTTATCTGCTCTTGAAGTGTTCCCATTTTGCTGTAACTGTTGCTTAAATTTCTTAACATATTATTTGAAAGCATCGATTGTGTGACGCGCATGTGAAGGTCCTCCTATTATAATCCGACTCGGCCCATGCCGTTGATAATTTTGTCCAAGGTTTCATCTACCACTGTAATCATACGAGCTGAAGCATTATATGCTTGTTGGAATGTAATCATATTCGTCATTTCTTCATCTAGTGAAACAGAGCTAACAGAAGACCGATTATTTTCAACAGCCATTTTGATTGTGGTTGAATTATATGTTAATCGATTTGCTTGTTCTCCATCGACACCAAGTTGTCCAATCATAGACTGGTAAAAGGTTTGTATCGTGGCACTATCAAGACCAGTTGGTGCCCCTCCAGCTAATTTCTCTGTTTTCATATTAGCCAAGCGTAAAGCGTTCGCTCCATTACCCTCTTCCTCAGAAGCTGTTGAAGCTGCTAGTTTACTTGGATCATTTATGATACTTGTGTTAACTGTAATGGTTCCCGCACTTAATACGGTAGCTGGTGGATTAATGACAAAGAAGTCTTCACCATTGGTTGTTGAATCAAGTTGATAGCCTTCTTTGTGAATTTTGTTAAATTCCCCTGCAAAAGCTGTGGCCATTCGATTTAGTTTCGCTAGCATTTCGGGATAAAGACCCTGTTCACTTGCAACTGTACCATGTCCATAAGAATTTATTAAAGATAGCATTTTACCTTTATTAGCTTCTAATTCACCATATGGAATCGTCCCACCGGTAATAGTAGAACCATTTCCATTAACATTGAAACTAGTAAACGGTTCAAAATTATCATTATCATTTATACCAACTAAAGATAGGTTGGCAGCGTCCTTACCTTTTATAACATCCATGTTCCCTGTAGAAGTTTTAATGGAGACAGTCACAGTTCCTTCAGCAACTTTTAAAGCATTTCCACCTGTTTTCTCGTAGGATACTTCTATTGGGAAATAGGACGAAAGTTCATCTAGTAAATTATCACGAGCATCATATAAATCATTCGGCATATACCCGTTTGGTTCAATTGATTGAATTTGTTCATTTAATGAAGCAATTTGACTTAATATTGAGTTAACGCCATCAGTAGAAACAAGGATTTCATTTTTCAAATTACCTTGTATATCACTTAACTGTTTATGAATATAGTTAAAGGATTCGGCAACTGCAATTCCACGTTGCACCACTACTTTTCTAGTTCCAGAATTTTCTGGGTTTGTACTCAAATCTTGTAAAGAGCTCCAAAATTGATTCATAGATTCATTCAAACCGAAATCAGATGGTTCTGACATAATGTCTTCCATTTGAGTAATGGCTTGAGAACGAGATTCCCAATATCCTAACTTGTTTGTCTCTTGGCGATATTGTCTATCAATAAAAGTATCTCTTATTCGTTGCACTGATCCAGCCTCAACACCAGTTCCAATAAATCCAGCTGTTTTAGGTGCATTCAGTCCTGTTCCAGGAAACCCGGGAGTCGGCTGCATGTTCACACGTTGGCGAGAATAACCATCTGTGTTGGCATTGGCGATGTTGTGTCCCGTTGTATATAGAGCGGATTGTTGGGTGAAGAGACCGCGCTTACTTGCTTCAAGTCCCATAAATGTACTGCGCATGGGTTCGCCTCCTTATGCTTGAGAATCGAAATAGGTTTTATCTTTAGTCGTTTTATCGCCTTTTGCTTCATTCCGGGAATAATTAATTTGATCGGGACGAGGCTTCAACATGTCTAGAGTTAAATTGACAAATTGCAAAGATTGATACGTTAATTTCTGGTTTAAGTCATTTTGATATTTCAATTGCTCGATATTTAGTAATAATCGATTTCGCGCTGTTTTGAGTTGTTCTTGATCAGTTGGCGACTCAGTTGCTTCCATAACATGGGCAACAGTTAGATTGTCAGAAGGAGCAATTCCTTTTGCTCGGAGGTAATCCGTTACCACTGCCTGACGCTGTTGTTCGAGTTGTGAAATTCCAGCTACGTGCGCTTGCTCATCCTTGAGCAGTTGATCGAGACTGTCCATGTCTCCAGTTTTGATGAACTCCGTTTTTTTGTAGGCAAGTTCAAGCAAACTTTTATGAAGTTTTTCTAAGTTGTCTAGTGTTTGTAGTATCGGTTCTATCGACATGGAAAAACTCCTTTATTTAATACAGTAAATCGACAGCCAGTGCGAATGAGGAGGCGGTCATTTATTTGCGATAAAAAGCAAGTAAGTCTGTAGCTACTTTGTTTGCATCTACTTTATAATTACCAGATTCGATATCTACTTTTAACTGTTGCACGCGTTCTGCACGTTCAGTTGCGTAAGATGAAGTTTGTAATTCCTTTGCAGCAGATGAAATTTGCAATTGATCAGCTGCTTGTTTTTTTGTTTGTTCAGTAGCATCTATCTTCTGTGCTTGACGTTTGTATGGGTTAACGGCATTTACACCGACATTATTAATTTTCATGTGTCTTTCTCCCTTCTTTCATAAGTCTC
>JBFELW010000417.1:0-2618 GCA_041551995.1 Paenisporosarcina sp. | reverse complement strand
GATTGGTTTAAAATGGGGGTTTTAAATCGATTGTGGAGGCAAAAAAATGGTGAAGAAAATTCTTGTGGTAGATGATGAAAGCTCTATTGTAACGTTACTTCAATATAATTTGGAACAAGCAGGTTTTCTAGTTGATACCGCGTTTGATGGGCAACAGGGATACGATTCCGTTTTAGAAAATAAACCTGATCTCATTATTTTAGATTTAATGTTGCCAAAAATGGATGGCATGGAAGTGTGTAAAGCGTTGCGTCTTAAAAAAATAAACACGCCCATTATCATGTTAACAGCCAAGGATGATGAGTTTGATAAAGTGCTGGGTCTAGAACTTGGTGCAGATGACTATATGACAAAACCCTTTAGTCCAAGAGAAGTGACTGCAAGAGTAAAAGCAGTACTTCGTAGAACTCAACAAGTCGTACAGGAACTAGAGCCCGTAGTAAACGAAAGTTCTTTTGAGTTTGGATCGCTACATGTTTACCCAGAACGGTTTGAAGTATTATTAAATGAAGAAGCACTAGAATTCACACCAAAAGAGTTTGAACTACTTGTATATTTAATGGAAAACAAAAACAGGGTACTTACGCGTGATCAATTATTAAGTGCAGTATGGAATTATGATTTTGCTGGTGATACGCGAATAGTAGATGTTCACATTAGTCATTTGCGTGACAAGATTGAGGAGAATAGCAGAAAACCAATATTCATTAAAACAATTCGTGGGCTAGGATATAAATTTGAGGAGCCTAAAAAGAGATGAAATCGCTTCATAAGAAATTAGTCTTTTCCTTTACGGTTTTGATGGGGTCCATTCTAGCCGGTATAGGAATTATATTTAGCCAGCTTATTCCTATTTATATGGAAGAATCAATTAGTTCTAGTTCTCATCAGAAAGCGGAAGAAATAACTCAAATAGTAGAACAGAATTATCCAAAGATGAGTAATGTTCAAAGAGATGAGATTGAGTTGGTTCTGTCTAATGATCTTACAGGTAATGAATTTTCTAATATTCGAAAAATGCTCTGGGCTGTTTTATTTGTAATATTATTAGGCTCATTTATAATCATGCTCATGATTACGTATCGATTATCTAAAACATTTGCACAACCAATCGATAATGTAACTGAGGTGGCAATAGAACTTGCAAAAGGTAACTATCGAGCTCGTGCGTATGAAGAAGAAACAGGCTATTCCGTTCAGTTAAGTACTTCAATAAATATCCTTGCAAGAAATTTGCAGGATATGTCTAAAATTCGTGAAATAGAAAAAGAACGATTAAAGACACTAATTGAAAATATGGGTAGTGCCCTTATGATGATTGGTCGAGATGGTCAAATTTCAATTGTTAACCGAGCATTTTTAACTCAATTTATTATTGACTATAAAGACATTCAGGATCATTTATTTAAAACTGTGGGTCTCCCAATAGAGCTTGAAGAATTCATCGATTTTGTATTTTTAACTGAGTCAGCTACTCGCAAGCAACTTAATCTGAATATTCATCAAGAACATAAGCATATGGAAGTGTATGGAGCACCTGTTATTGGAGAGCATGGGAGGTGGTTAGGTGTTGTTGTTGTAATCCATGACATATCTGACTTAATCCGTCTCGAACAGATACGGAAAGACTTTGTGGCTAACGTATCCCATGAACTGAGAACACCCATTACCTCTATTAAAGGCTTTTCAGAAACACTTTTAGATGGAGCTCTTCATGATGAGAAAACATTACAAGCGTTTCTAGAAATCATTTATAAAGAGAGCAATCGATTGCAAATGCTCATTGAAGATTTACTGGAGCTATCTAAAATTGAACAGCATGGTTTTTCTGTAGCCTTTACAAAGGTGAATTTACTAGATGTTATAATTAGAGCAGCAGAAATGACGTCTCAGAGATTAGAAGAAAAAGATATGAATTTTATTACAGACATCGAAAGAGATATTTACGTTGAAGGTGACTTAAATCGTCTTATTCAAGTAGTGATGAATTTGTTAAGTAACGCCATTACATACTCACCTGAAAAGACGTCTGTTCATTTAAGATTACAGGAGACAAATACGCATGGAATTATTACAATTAGAGATGAAGGCATTGGAATAGATGCAAACGAAATTCCACGTATATTTGAACGGTTCTATCGTGTAGACCGTGCGAGGAGTCGAAACTCTGGCGGTACAGGTTTAGGGTTAGCAATAGTTAAACATCTTATTGAAGTACATCAAGGAAGGATACATGTGGAGAGCGAGACAGGAAAAGGTACAACTTTTGAAATTTTCATACCAAAAAACCAGTCATCTTAACAAATTCTTAATAATAGCTTCACATGAAATTCATGATTCTTTGATAAGATACTTATGAAACCCCCTATACCGCATTTAGCTAAAAAAGAGTTCACATACGTGGACTCTTTTTTAGTGAGTTTGAAACTTTAAGGCTATTCAATCGTAAATAAATGTAGAAAGAAAAAAGGGGGTCTATAGAAATGAGTGTTAGACGTATATTATCAATTTCAGCAATGTCCATTTTAGGATTAGTTGCACTTATTGCCATTTTCACTTCTTGGTATACCGTTGATGAATCCGAACAAGCGGTAGTGATTACATTTGGTAAGGCAGAG
>JBFELW010000416.1:0-2622 GCA_041551995.1 Paenisporosarcina sp. | reverse complement strand
TTAGTTCAGTATTAAATAAATCCCAAAGTGGTTCGGCAACTTCTGGTTTAGCAGCTCCAGTAAAATTTGGGCGTCTTCCTTTTCTCGTATCACCATACAACGTAAATTGAGAAACTGAGAGAATCGACCCCCCACTCTCAAAAATAGAACAATTCATTTTCCCACGGTCATCTTCAAATAATCGAAGGTTAGCAATTTTCTCTGCCATGTATTTTACATCTTTTTCTGTATCTTCATGTGAAATGCCAACTAACAGAACAAACCCCTTATCTATTTGACCCGTGACTACACCATCCACTTCAACCTTTGCTTCTAAACTTCTTTGTAGGACAACTTTCATTTGTTTAACCTCAATTCGTCATTCGTTGAACTGAGTGAATATCAGGAATCTGTTTAATCCGCTCAACGATTTTGTGTAAGTGGGCAATGCTTGTAATTAATATTGTCATATTAATGGTGGCAATCTTATCTCGATCAGCCTTTCCACTTACTGCTGATATATTCGTTTTCGTTTCGTTCACCACTTGCATTACCTCGTTTAGTAAACCAGGACGATCGAATGCAGATATTTCAATATCAACTTGATACTCTTTCCGTCCAACTGCTAGTTGCTGTTCCCATTCAACGTCAATAATACGTTCATGGGTATGTTTATCATGGACATTTGGACAATCTTCCCTATGCACTGAAACACCACGGCCCTTTGTTATGAAGCCAACGATTTCATCACCTGGAACAGGGCTACAGCATCTAGACAAACGAATTAGCAAGTTTTCGATACCCTTCACGACAACACCGGATTCCGTAGATTTACGGACTGTAGGAGCCTTCATCTCTTGGGTGATTTTTTCCAATGCGACTTCATGATCACGTATTTTCCGCATTTTTTCAGCTAAACGATTCACGACTTGTTGTGCGGTAATTCCATTAAATCCTACCGCTGCATACATATCTTCTTCGCTTGTGAAATTAAATTTTTCACAAACTCTCTTTATGTTTTCATTACCCAAGACTTCTTTTACATCAAAACCTTGTGATTTTATTTCTTTCTCAATCATTTCCTCGCCTTTGTTAATATTTTCATCACGAAGCTGTTTCTTGAAAAATTGTTTAATTTTATTTTTCGCTTGCGAACTCTGAGCAATTTTCAACCAGTCTCTACTTGGTCCAAATGATTGTTTTGATGTTAAAATTTCGATGATATCGCCAGTTTTTAATTTGGTGTCTAGCGGTACCATTTTTCCATTTAACTTAGCTCCAATTGTTTTATTCCCAATTTCTGAATGGACACGATAAGCAAAGTCAATCGGAACAGAACCTGCTGGAAGTTCCATCACGTCACCTTTTGGCGAAAATACATACACCATGTCAGAAAAGAGATCAAACTTGAGTGATTCCATAAATTCTTCCGCATTAGAAGATTCATTTTGAAATTCTAATATTTCACGGAACCAAGTTAATTTAGAGTCTACTGATTTATTTTGAGTATGGGATTTGCCTTCTTTATACGCCCAGTGAGCGGCTACACCATATTCTGCTATACGATGCATTTCTTGTGTTCGTATTTGAACTTCTAATGGATCCCCTTGAGGACCTATAACAGTAGTGTGCAAAGATTGGTATAAATTTTGTTTTGGCATAGCGATATAATCTTTAAAACGACCAGGCATTGGCTTCCATAACGTATGGATAAGTCCTAATACGGCATAACAATCTTTAATACTTTCAACCGTAATACGAACTGCAAGTAAATCATAAATCTCATTGAATTGCTTGTTTTGTATAACCATTTTTTTATAAATACTATAGATATGTTTAGGACGACCGTATAAATCCGCTGCAATTTCAACGTCTTCTAATTGCTCCTGGATATCTACCATTACATTTTTCAAATAATCTTCTCGCTCTGTTCGCTTCCTCTTCATTAGATTTACAATACGGTAGTATTGTTGAGGATTTAGATAGCGAAGTGAGATATCTTCTAGTTCCCACTTAATTGTAGAAATTCCTAGACGATGTGCCAGTGGAGCAAATATTTCAAGGGTCTCACTTGCTTTTATACGTTGTTTCTCCACGGGCTGAAACTTCAGTGTTCTCATATTATGTAAGCGATCAGCAAGCTTTATTAAAATGACACGAATATCTTGAGCCATGGCAACAAACATTTTACGATGATTTTCAGCTTGTTGCTCTTCTTTTGACATGAACTTTATTTTACTTAACTTCGTAACGCCTTCTACTAGCATAGCAACTTCTTCATTAAATTCTTTTACAATGCCTTCACGAGAAACATCTGTGTCTTCAACTACATCATGTAAAAACCCTGCAGCTACTGTTGCAGGATCCATTTGTAGTTGTGCTAGAATTCCAGCTACTTGTATAGGGTGAATAATATAGGGTTCTCCGGATTTTCTAAATTGCTCACGATGTGCATACTCAGCCATTATATAAGACTTTTTGACAAACTCAACGTTTGTATCGTTCATATATGTAGCGACAATTGCGAAAACCTCTTCAGCTGTCATTACTAAATCTTTCGCCATGTCGTTTCACCTAACTCCATTTCATTTCTAAATAGATATATAACCTCTATTGTATAAAAAAAAAGAGGGACTTGTAAAG
>JBFELW010000415.1:0-2625 GCA_041551995.1 Paenisporosarcina sp. | reverse complement strand
GGTTTTTTCCTCCCCCCACTCAGATTGTCACAACTCTGACAGGCTTACTTACAAGTGGTGAACTTTACGAGCATGTAGGCATTTCTCTATTCCGGATTGTAGTTGGATTCTTATTAGGTGTAATTCCTGGGATTGTCATTGGTCTATGCATGGGGCTGTATGCGCCTGTTAGGCATTTTATCTCCCCGCTTATTATGGCATTGATGCCTATACCTACGCTCGCTTTATTGCCACTAATTTTAATCATTTTTGGAATTGGTGAAACGTCAAAAGTTATTACAATTGCCGGAAGTGTATTTTTTCCAGTTGTCATTAATACTGTAGCAGGCGTAATCACGATTGACTCCATTTATATAGATGTGGCAAAAAATTATGGAGCAAGTCAAAAGGATTTTTTTCTGAAAATTGCTTTACCTGGCTCTTTACCAGTCATGCTTGAAGGAATACAGATGGGTCAAGCGATTGCTTTACTCACGATCGTTGCAGCTGAAATGATGGGGGCGAAGTCAGGGATTGGTTACTTAATCTGGACTTCCTATAGTGCATTTTTGTTAAAAGAAATGTTTGTTGGGCTCATTCTAATTTCGTTTTTTGGGTATCTATTTTCTCTGATGATAAGAGGCCTGCGAAGAAAACTTTTACCATGGAGGTGACTAATCTGAGTCGTGAACCTAAAATATCGATTCGAGGTTTAACAAAAGTTTTCTATAAAAAAGAAGATAGTGTTACTGCTTTAGAGGATATCACCATCACAATTGAGGATGGGGAGTTTGTTTGTCTAGTTGGTCCAAGTGGCTGTGGAAAAACGACATTATTACGAATTCTAGCTGAGTTAGAGAATCAAAGTGCTGGAGATTTTACAATTGCCCGTAGCAGTGAAAATAGACCGTTACAGTCAATGGTTTTTCAGGAACGTGGCATCATTCCGTGGCTTACTGTAGAAGGTAATGTTGCTTTCGGTCTGAATATGAGGCATTTACCTAAATCAGTTGTGAAAGAACGTACAGCTTATTTTTTAAATAAAGTGGGACTTACTAAGTTCGCAAAAACATATCCAAAAGAACTATCAGGAGGCATGAAACAACGAGTAAGTATTGCTCGAGCATTCGCGAACGATCCAGAAATTTTATTAATGGATGAACCCTTTGGAGCATTAGATGAACAGAATAAATACATTTTACAAGAAGAGCTGTTAACCATTTGGTCTGAAACGAAAAAAACAGTACTTTTCATAACCCATAGCATCGATGAGGCACTGTTTTTGAGTGATCGTATTTTGTTGATGAGTTCACAACCAGGGAAAATTGTTGAGGAAATAATAGTGGACTTTCCAAGACCAAGAAAATTAGAAGAAGTTCGAGCGAATCCAGAAATAGCTAAAAAGTTCTTGAAAGTATGGCGTCATTTGCAAAACGAAGTTCAAGAGTCAAGAAAGTGAAGGGGGCTTTTCGATGAGAAGGTGGATGTTAGGAGTAGTCACCATACTGGTGTTATTCATTAGTGGGTGTTCGAGTGAAGAAACGGTGAAAGTGAACGATGACGTTAGTAAAGATAATCCATCAGGTGACTTAGCGCCGCTGACTAAAAAGACAAAAGTTGTCATTGCGGAGGATGGGTCAGCTTCAGGTGCTGGCTTCTATATAGCAAATGAAAAAGGATATTTTGCAGATTATAATATTGAAGTTGAATTTGCCACATTTGCGAACAGTGACGATATGTTGCCGGCACTTGCTTCAGGTGAAGTGGATATCGCAGGAGGTATTTCTTCGGCTGCATTCTTTAATGCGATTGCACAAGGTATTGACGTTAAAATTATTGCTGACAAAGGGCATAATGTGAAAGGGAAATCTTATTTTACGTTTGTTATAGGCGCAGATAAACAAGATGAAATTAAAGATTATAGTGATTTAAAAGGGAAACGGATAGCTGTTTCTGGGGAGAATGGGGTCGATGATTATATTTTCCATCTCATGCTGGATCATGCAGGACTTACTAAGGATGACGTAGAATTTGTACTTATGCCCGACTTTGGAACAATGCTATCTGCGATTTCAAATGGATCAATTGACGCTGCATTAAATATTGAACCATTAATAACTCAGGGCGTGGCGCAAGGTATGCATCTACGTTTCGGTGATGCAACTGATTTTGCACCAGAAGCCCAGATTGCGATGGTGCTTGGTTCACCGGAATTTATGAAGGATGAGCAAGATGTATCATTACGTTTCATGGCAGCTTATTTAAAAGGTGTTCGTGATTACAATGATGCTTTCAAACAAGACAAAGGTAAAGATGAAATTATTGACATCATGACAGAGTATACGGCATTAAAAGATGCTTCAGTTTGGGAAGATGTATCTGTAACTGGACTTAATCCAAATGGTAAAATGTTTATTGGTGATATTCGCGATCAATATGAATTATATAAGAAAAATGGAGCTATCCGTGGAAAATTCAATTTTGATGAAGCCATTGATACTGCAATAACGGAAAAAGCGGTTAGAATCATTGGTGAATATAAAGAGTAATGACAATCCAATAATCCGAGATTAGGTGTTTTATAGTATCTAATCTTGGATTTTTTTACATAGAAGAAGGATTTTTGTAGTCTCTTGTGTATATAAT
>JBFELW010000414.1:0-2629 GCA_041551995.1 Paenisporosarcina sp. | reverse complement strand
GAATTCTATGCTGAGATGGATTCAGTCGAAAGAATGCTCCAACGGTACGATTTATATAAAGGTGCCAAAGTACAGCGTATTGACCACTTTAACTGTATGATACCTGATGTTGAAAAGGCATATGAATTCTATATTCATGAATTGGGCTTTGCTTGTTCTGAATATACAGCTGCAGAAGATGAAAAAATTTGGGCAGCTTGGTTACATCGGAAACCGAGTGTTCATGACGTTGCTTTTATGAATGGCAATGGACCCCGTCTGCATCATATTGGGTTCTGGTTAAGTGACCAACTTAGTCTGATTCATGCTTGTGATGTTCTTGCTTCCATGGGTTATACATCAGGTATCGAACGTGGACCTGGGAGACATGGACTATCAAATGCATTTTTCCTTTACCTACGTGATCCAGATGGGCACAGAATTGAACTTTATAATGGAGACTATCTGACATGTGACCCTGATTTCAAACCAATTCGTTGGGATATCAATGATCCAAGAAGACAAACATTCTGGGGACACGAAGCCCCTGATAGTTGGTTTAATGAAGCATCGGTCGTACAAGATATTTTCACCAAGGAAATAATTGGGCTTTCAGAACCAACACTCAAGCAGCATAAACCACTATTCGTAACCTAGACGTATTTAGAGGGTGACTCAGTTTTCTTGAGCCACCCTTGATGTTTTTTTATTAAGGGGAATAAAGCATAATTTCAAGGAGGGTTTTCAATGGATGATCGCATTTTTAGAACGGCCATGGGGAAATTTGCAACGGGAGTTACCATTGTGACAACCGACCCGGACGGAGAAGTACAAGGAATGACTGCAAACGCTTTTATGTCTGTCTCATTAGACCCGAAATTAATTGTAATTTCTGTTGCTAATAAAGCAAAAATGAACGACTCAATTAAACATGCGGGTAGGTTTGCGGTAAGTTTACTAGCAAATAATCAAGAAGAGATGTCGATGTACTTTGCGGGACAAATTAAAGAAAAGCGTGATATTGCCTTTAAATCTTTTGATGGTATGCCGGTGATTGAAGGAGCTTTAGCTAATATTACCTGTGATGTTCATAACATTCATGTTGAAGGTGATCATACATTATACATTGGTAAAGTACGAGACATTGCATTAAAAGAAGGAGAAGAAAAACCTTTAACCTATTTTTCAGGTCGCTATTACGACATTAACTAGCAGCTGTCCTTGCTAATAGATTAATTCTTTTGGAATTAGTAGAAGAGAAATAAAGAAACAGAGAATGATCATGAGATCATTCTCTGTTTCTTTATTAATAAATTTTCATCAAAAATCCTTCCAGTATTTAATTTATGTTGTAGGGCATAACTGTTCAACCTCAGCTGAAGATGTGTTCTTAGCATATCAATAAGAACATTGTGCTCTTTCAAAGATTGAGGAACCCGTTGGGGATAAAGAATAAAACTAGTTTTTCTAACGGCTTCTAAACGCTCACGCATTTGTTGTATATTCTTTAAAATGAATTGATTGGGACAATAGGAATAAAGAATGGCATGAAAATCTCGATTTAACTTGCTAAAAGCATTCGAATTGTACGCCGCTAGTGCTTCTTTCATTGCTCCATTTTTACGTTCTTCAGTTAAATAAGGTATTTCTATATTGGATACGTATCCCTCTAGTAGAACTAACAGTTCTGACGGTAGACTATTAACACTCTTTGATAATGGTAAACTATGTAATTATTTACGAGGGAATTTCTTCGTGTTAGTCTATATATATAAAGTAAGATATACGTTTGAAATCTCTGAACACATGTAGAAAAGTGATTACTGTTAGCTTTTTATAGCAAGAGGTTAACTAAAAAAACTGAGTACTTGTGGAATACATAAAGGAGAATTTATAATGCATACCAACAATGTATATGATTACCTTAAAGAACATGCAGATCAAATCACAGAAGAGTGGTTAAGTACTCGAGTCAATCAACCGGGGTCATTTTATTCGAGTGATGCTTCTTTTGATGTGGAGAGAACCTTGAGAAAGCAACATCAACAAACAGTCCAACTTTTGATTTCTAGCCTCAAACCAGAAGAAACCAATTTTCAGGGTTTGCTTGATCATTGGGCTCAGACCGTTGCGAAGTCACGTGTCGAAAAGGAGATTGCTATTTTTGAGGTTATTAAATTTTTTCGGAAAACGAGAAAGCTCTTTTGGAGTTATGTTGAACAATTCATAAAACAATCTAATGAAGGTATTTCCAAAGAGGCGGAGATGGAATGGAGTGACATCATTCATTCTACATATGATGAGATGGTTGTAAGGTTTGCCGAGTATTATCATGAATACAATGAGAGAAGAATATCCGAGCATCAAGCCTTGATCAAACTTCTAGAAATACCACTTATTAAAATTTGTGATAAAGTGTCTGTTCTTCCGGTAATAGGAGTCATTAATTCAGACCGGGGATTGTCTTTGTTAAATGAAATCCCATTAAAATGCAGTGAAGCAAATGTTGAAAGCTTAATAATGGATCTGTCAGGCGTCAGTGAAATTGAAGAGTCTGTAGCTTACCAGCTCACTCAACTAGTACAAGTTTTAAATTTAATGGGGATTGTCAGTTATATATCAGGAATTCGACCAGAAGTAGCTAGAAAAG
>JBFELW010000413.1:0-2638 GCA_041551995.1 Paenisporosarcina sp. | reverse complement strand
TGGTGTGATTTAGACGGTTTAATTGATGTATTTGTAGCAGGTGCTGGTTCGGGTGGAACATTTATGGGGACAGCGAAGTTTTTAAAGAGCCAGAACCCAGCTATTAAAACAGTTATTGTTGAACCGGAAGGCTCCATCTTAAATGGAGGAGAACCTGGTTCACATTATACCGAAGGCATTGGTATGGAATTTTTACCGGCTTATATGGATAAAGCATACTTTAACGCCATTCATACGGTAACGGATCAACATGCATTTGCGAAGATGAGGCAGTTATCTAAAGAAGAGGGTCTCCTAGTAGGAAGTTCATCTGGAGCCGCTTTAGTTGCTTGCTTAGAAGAAGCGAAGATTTCTAGACCTGGTAGCCATATCGTAACGGTTTTTGCAGATTCAAGTGAGAGATACTTAAGTCAAAATGTGTATGACTTATTGAAGGAGGATGAAATGGAATGAGACCAAAAACGAAATTAATTCATGCTGGTATTGTAGGAGATGAAACAACAGGTGCTGTGTCTACACCTATCTATCAAGTTAGTACGTACAAGCAAGATGCAGTAGGTGATTTCCGCGGGTATGAATATTCACGTACAGGGAATCCCACTCGGCATGCACTAGAAGTGCTAATCAGTGATTTGGAAGGCGGTCATGCAGGGTTTGCTTTTGGATCAGGAATGGCTGCGATAAGTTCCGTCATGATGTTGTTCAATTCCGGTGATCATATCGTCATGACAGATGATGTTTACGGTGGTACATACCGTGTCATGACGAAAGTTTTAAATCGTTTTGGAATTGAATCTACATTTGTCGATTCTTCGAATTTAAAAGAATTTGAAGCGGCGATTCAAAAAAATACAAAAGCGGTATTTTTAGAAACACCGACGAATCCTTTATTAAAAGTAACAAATATTGCAGAAATTGCGAAACTTGCTAAATCTAAAGGGTTATTAACGATTGTTGATAACACCTTCATGACTCCTTACTTACAACAGCCCATTTCATTAGGGGCAGATATTGTCTTACACAGTGCGACAAAATACATTGGTGGCCATAGTGATGTTGTGGCTGGTTTAGTAGTTGTTGCGACAGACGAGTTAGCAAAAGACCTGCATGTCATTCAAAACTCTGTGGGAGCAATTTTAGGACCACAAGATTCATGGTTACTTATTCGTGGATTAAAAACACTTGGCATACGTATGGAAGAAACGAATTCAAGCGCACAACGGATTGCTGAATTCTTGGTCAATCATGATGCGGTGGGTAAAGTTTATTATCCCGGTTTAGAAGCGCATGTAGGGCATGACACTATGAAAATACAAACTACAGGATTCGGTGGTATGATTTCGTTTGATGTTGGAAGTACTGAAAAGGCAGGTCAATTTTTGAAGAAATTGAGATATTTCACTTTAGCAGAAAGCTTAGGAGCAGTGGAAAGCTTAATTTCTGTTCCAGCCCAAATGACACATGCATCTATTCCTGCCGATCGTCGTCAAGAACTTGGAATATTGGATGGATTGGTGCGCATCTCAGTCGGTATTGAAGATGTAGAAGACTTACTGGAAGATTTAGAACAAGGTTTAGCTTAGTGAAAAGTGAATTGTTTTGGTCATGGCACACCATTGTGTCATGGCCTTTTCTTTGAACTTTACATACCGTATGGGGGTACATTATACTGAAAATAATTACGTTAGAATAAATGAAGAAATTGAGAGGAAAACTAAGAAGAAACTTATTTCTAATGAGATTATTTTAAGGTGCTTTGATTAATGTAACTAATACAGGGAATATGACGGTGTACTGAAAAATTTAAAAATGACCATGAATAAAATTTTAGGAGGATGAAAATGAGAAAAAAATTAGTAATAGGTACTTTTTCATTAGCTGTAGTGTTGACGTTATCCGCATGTGGAGCCGATAACGAGGAAGAAAATCATGAGAATATGGACATGGATTCGAATTCACAGTCTGAAGATATGGATCACTCGGGAACAGGTGAAGTTCCTGAAGCTTTAAAAGTTGCAGATAATCCAACCTTTGAACTAGGAACTCAAGTGTTTGTTCAAGCAGATCACATGGAAGGTATGAAGGGTGCAGAAGCAACAATTGTAGGTGCTTTCGATACAATTGTTTACGCAATTTCGTATACACCGACTACTGGTGGAGAAAGAGTAGAGAATCACAAATGGGTAATACATGAGGAAATTATTGGGGCTACTGAAGGTCCGTTAGAACCTGGAACGGAAGTCACTATAGATGCGGAACATATGGAAGGAATGAATGAAGCTAAGGCAGAAATAGTTTCAGCCGAAGAAACAACTGTATATATGATTGATTACGTATCGCCTACAGGTGGAGATAAAATAACATTCCACAAATGGGTAACCGAAAGTGAACTTTCAGCTGCTGATTAAAATTAAAAAGAGTTGATCCTTTTACAGGACAAGTTCTCTTTACTTGTGGAATAGAAACAAACCCATTTCATTGTTCATATACTACTTGAATATGAGGGGGAGAAAAAGTGCGTTTGCCATCTGCTGACTTAGGCTTAATGGCGGAACACCTTGCAACACATGAAGGAATGATTAATAAGTTAAAGATGTACTATGTGATCGTAAGCCATTCTGTTTTTAAAAAATTGATC
>JBFELW010000412.1:0-2652 GCA_041551995.1 Paenisporosarcina sp. | reverse complement strand
CAGTCTCTCTCAAACCTTTCTCCGCTAGTACTAATGCATCATAATGATTATTTTGCTTTGCTTTTATAAGAGCAAGTCCTAAATAAGGCTCAGCTTTACCACGAGAAACATTCATTTGATCCATTTTTTCAATCGCTTGTAGATACAAGCGCTCTGGAGAATCTAAAAAATGGTGACTACCTACACTTTCTGCGTGTCCCTTTCGAATCAACCCAACGGCCTCAACAAATCCAGACTTTTCACGTATTCCACTTTCAATTCCTTTAGTGGCATAATAACTAGCATTAGAAAGTTCCCCTACCATCGCATTGAGAAGCGCTAATAATACTGCTGTCTCTCGATGAGAATCAGGCACTAAATCTTCTTCTCGCATGCGGTTTTCTAGTAGTTGAAGAGAAGCAGAGAGTTTTCCCATTCTCAATAAAATTCTTGCATCTAAATTACCATCGGTTATTAAATCCTCAGGTAATTGTTCTTCTTCAATAAAAGCTTTTGCTTCTCTTGTTTTACCTAGATTAACGAGATTTTCTGCAAATTGTCGTTTTAAATTATACATATCAGTTTGTGACATAGTAGTCGTTTGATTAGCAAAGGTTATAGCTTTTGCTAAATGTGGATCAGCTAACCCGGGCTGAATCGTATCTAAATAAATATGGGCAAGCCCAGCATGTGCATAGCTCATGTAAAAAGCATCATTATTTGTAGTTGCAAGCTCTAAACTTTTTTGATATGCCTGCTTCGACTTTTCATAATATGCTCGATAACGATTCGCTTCTCCTTCAAAATAATACAGAGCTGGATACTCCTCAAAATAAGCAGAAGGTATTTCTTTTAAACTCTCTATGATTAAATCGAATTGTCCTAACTTTAATAACTTTGGCGTAGTCTCCATAACAATCTTACTAATAAAATGAGGATCTTCACTTTGGAGCGCATGATAATTAGAATGAATCGAATCACCTTTTTCTCCAAAATGTTTAGATGCTAATTTATGTGCTTGCTGATATTCTTGATAATTAGTTAGTTTCCATTTGGTCATTAAGTACTGTTGAAATAATGCGTGATAACGAAATACTGAATCTTCACCTAGCTGTTGGATGAAACCATGGTGACTACGGAACAACTGTAAGAATTTGGTTGCTTTTTCACCATAAAGCAATTCGATGAAGTCTTGAGAAAATGTAGGAAAAATCGAAAATTGTAAGAGCCACTTCTGTTCATCTTCTTTATATCTTGTAAACACTTCTTCAGATAAGTAGTGAAATAAATCTTCTAATGCTGGTTTAAGAGAAACATCAAATGTGCTGTTTTCACTTTCTGATTGCATTGCAATCAATTGGATAGCAATTGCCCAACCTTCCGTTATTTCCAAAATTCTCTTGGTCCCATCTTCAGTAAGACTTCGATTGAAATAGTCTTCAAAATACACGAGTATTTCTTCTTCAGTAAATACGAGATCATGTTCATTTACCTCTAACAATTGGCCGTTCATTTTCAATTTCAATAATTGGGACCATCTCGGTTTTGTCCTTGAAATTAAAACAATGTGAATATACGGAGGACAATGTTCCAATATCCGTTCCATCATAAAGTTTATAGAGAAAACATGATCAATTAAATGATAGTCATCAATGACAATCACAAAAGGTTCGGCAATATGATCTAACTCATTTACAAACCAAGCATGCCAAGCAATTAATTCTTTCTCACTAGGGAACGCAGGCTGGAAAGACCAGTCTTTCTTTATTTTCTGACCAAAGCTAGGAACAACTCGTTGTATGCTGCCAATTAAATAACGTAAAAAAGGAGCTAAATCATCATCTTCCGAGGAAATGGTATACCATGCACAATGGATACGACTGTCCGCAATATATTGTGCAATAGCTGAGCTTTTACCGTAACCTGCTCCACCAGAGATTAATGTACACCTTTTTAATGCTATTTGTTTAAATGTACGCGTTAAAGAAGCCCGTCGCATATACGTTTCACTTGCAACTGGAGGAACGAGTTTTGATTTTAGTAAAGGTAGGTCCATGTACTTCCCTCACTTACGTACTTTCTTCCTAAAAGTGTATCACAGCAACATTCTAAAATGTATGAGTATTCTAAATTAAAAGATATCTAATTAGAATCTTTTATTGAATGACAAACCCTTATCTTATTACATGTTGTACTCATTAAGATAATACCTAATTATTGCTGTTTTATAGAAGAAATCTTTTAAAACTCTATAACAAAAAGAAGACTGCCCAAATGGACAGTCTTCTTTATATAACAAGGTTTTAGTTTTTTAACTTGTCACGTAATACCATTGGTAAGATACCACCATGACGATAGTAATCAACTTCAACTTCTGAATCGAAACGCGCTAATACGTTGAATTCTTTTACAGAACCGTCTTCAGAAACAGCTTTCACTGTTAAGATATCACGAGGTTTTACGCCTTCAGCAATATTCACACTTATTTCTTCTTTTCCTGTTAAGCCAAGTGTTTCTGAGCTTTGACCTGCCATGTATTGAAGTGGTAAAACACCCATCATAACTAGGTTTGAACGGTGAATTCGTTCGTAACTTTCAGCGATAACCGTTTTAATACCAAGTAAGTTCGTACCTTTAGCTGCCCAGTCACGTGAAGATCCCATACCGTAATCT
>JBFELW010000411.1:0-2660 GCA_041551995.1 Paenisporosarcina sp. | reverse complement strand
TTCTTTCCATAATAAACACTCCTTCAATTCTATCTTGGGTTATACCCACCGTAAAAAATAGTACCATTCTATACAAATTTACACAACAAATTAAAATTTACGTTTTCCCATGTAAAGTGATATATCTCGAAGTGATTTTTTTGCTGAATGATTCGGAAGTGCATCAATTTCTTTCAAAGCTTTCTCTAAGTATAGATCACTAATCTGATAAGCTTTATCGATAGCATCCGATTGTCGAATACGTTTAACAAGCTCTAAACGCTCTGGTTCCGTTAAATCACCAGACATTGCTTTTTCAAATGCTAGACGATAAGATGGATCATCTTTCAAAAATAATATAGGCAAAGTAATATTTCCTTGTATTAAATCACTACCAGAAGGTTTTCCTAATTCTTTATCTGTTGAAGTTAAATCTAAAATATCATCGATAATTTGGAATGACATTCCTACGTAATAACCAAATCGTTTTAGATGCATCGCAGTCTTAGGATCGGCACCAGATACAACAGCACCTAAATGACAGCTAGATGAAATAAGCAATGCTGTTTTACGTTTAATTCTACGGAAATAATCTTGTATGCGCTGATCCAATTTATACTTGTCTTCTATTTGAATAATTTCTCCAACACAAATTTCAACCATTGTGTAAGACAATATTCGGTGAGCCTCAGCGATATTAAAATTCGTTATGTATTCCAATGATCGGGCAAAAATAAAATCGCCCGTATACATGGCGACTCGGTTATTCCATTGTGCTTTTACAGTCAGTTGTCCCCGTCTCATTTCAGCATCATCTATCACATCATCATGAACAAGTGATGCCATATGAATTAGTTCTAACGGTACAGCAACATCTTTGATTCTCTCTATTTGATAATCACCAAATTTAGCGGCAAGTAATACAAATACAGGTCGAATTCGTTTACCACCTGCATGTAGCAAATGAAGAGAAGCATCATTAAGTAAGTGTGAAGACGAATTTACCGCTATTTCTAATTCCTTTTCGATAAGATCTAAATCTGAGCGCAAATCAGAATAGAGCACCTTAAACTTCATCTTTTCCACAACTAAGTACCTTCTCCCACATGTAAACTTTCGTTCAGTTAAAGCTTATTCAACCATTTTGTATCCCATATGCCGTGCAGCTGCACCACCACTATACGGTTTATATTCAACATTTTGAAAACCAGATTGTTCCATCAATTTTGCTAACTCTTTCATCCCTGGAAAATCTTTTGCAGATTCTTGAAGCCAAGAATATTCTTTATAGCTTTTCGCAAAGAACTTGCCAAAAATCGGCATGATGAACTTGAAATAAAAACGGAACAACTGTTTATACACCGGCAGTTCTGACTGTGATGTTTCCAAGCACACAAACATGCCACCAGGTTTAAGTACACGGTTAATCTCTATTAACACTTGCAGATAGTCAGGTACATTTCTTAAACCAAAACCTATTGTTACATAATCGAATGTGTTTTCTTCAAATGGTAATTCCATAGCATTTCCATGGATTAGTTCAATTTGCGGAAATGGTTTTACTTTTTCAATCCCCACATTCAACATATTTTGACTAAAATCTAGCCCAACTGCTCTACCGTTCTGACCAACAGCTTCCCCCATCGAAATGGTCCAATCCGCTGTTCCACAACATACATCTAAAGACGAGCTTCCCAATTTCACATTCATTCGTTCCATTGTGTCTTCTCGCCATTTTTTATGTTGCTGAAAACTTATCACAGAATTCATTCTATCGTAATTTCCAGATATATTTTCAAACACTTCATGAACGCGCTCTTCTTTTGTTTTCGTCATGTATGTGTCACCTCTCTCTTATGACAGATGCATTTACACTTTTGTTCAAGTTTAACAGCTGCTTCATATAATTTTTAATGGGTTCGGAAATATAAGAGACAGAAGATATGTCAATTAATAATCGACTTTTCTCTTCTTCCAATCTTTGTTCAAGTTGTTCACGCCAATTTACCTGGTAGCCTAACATGCTCGCACTCTCTGCTAATGATTCTAGAAATCTGGATGACTTGTCGGCACGAAGCAGATGAACTTCATATTCGATTCGTTGTATGAATAACGCTCTTCGGACAAATATCTGATATGAATCATAACCAAAATATTGATGAAATTGTTCAATAGACAAACTCTCAATTATTTGTAGGGTATCCATCCATTCATCAAATGTTCGATGTATTCGATCATAAACTGATGATTTCTTTTCACTTATATCGATAATTCCATTTGAAAGTGTCCTAATTAAATCAATACTCGAGCGTTGCGCCAGAAGTTGATAATATAAGCCACTGTAATAATCTCCCGCAAGAACGGTTAATTGCTGACTTTTAGAAGATGCATTTAATTCCTTTATTTGATCGTGTGCTGTTAGAGCACTATAGATTAACGCGACGGCAATTGCAGACTGTTCTTGCTCTTCGCTCCAGCTATCTCCGTTTAATAAAGGTAAAATCAAGAAAAACAATCGACTTTCACGCACATCAGGATCTCCTGTATATTTGTGAAGCGTTCGATGACGAACGTACATCTTAATTTTTAATTTTAGTTGTTCAATATGATTTTGAATGCTTATTTCGTTCATCGTACGTGCTCCATTTCACTAAGTTCCGGATGTCGTATTGTGTCATTAT
>JBFELW010000410.1:0-2662 GCA_041551995.1 Paenisporosarcina sp. | reverse complement strand
CGCGAAGGTTTCGAAATACAAGTATCTAAACCAGAAGTTATCGTTCGCACAATCGATGGAGTTCGTTGTGAGCCTGTTGAGCGTGTTCAAGTGGATGTACCTGAAGAACATGTTGGTTCAATAATTGAATCAATGGGTGACCGTAAAGGTGAAATGCTAGATATGGTTAATAATGGTTCAGGTCAAGTCCGTTTAGTATTTATGGTTCCTGCTCGTGGTTTAATCGGATATACAACTGATTTCATGACATTAACGCGTGGATACGGAATCATAAACCACACATTCGATAGTTACCAACCTATGCAAAAAGGCCGTGTAGGAGGACGTAGTAAAGGTGTTCTAGTTGCTATGTCAACTGGTACAGCATCTGAATACGGAATCTTAGGAATTGAAGATCGTGGTACAATTTTCGCTGAACCAGGTTCGGAAATTTATGAAGGTATGATCGTTGGAGAGCATACACGTGATAATGACTTAACAGTTAATATTACGAAAATGAAAGCAGCCAACAATATTCGTTCAGCAAATAAAGAGGCAACAACTACACGTAAAAAACCACGTATCATGACGTTGGAAGAGTCACTGGAATATTTAAATGAAGATGAGTACTGTGAAATCACACCTAAGTCAATTCGTTTACGTAAAAAAGTGCTTGATAAAGCGGAACGTGAACGTGTAACTAAAAAGAGTAAAACAGCTGAAAATAGCTAATTCGTGTAAGGGGTTGAGGAATCTTGGCTGAACAGCAATCTGTATATGAAAAAATGTACCCATTTGCGCGTTTGCTTTATGAAGTCCTTCCTAGTTACAGTATGGCAGGATACATTTTGTATCTTGCCATCTTCTTGCTATCTGTGTTAGTGTACAAACTTGGATTTGCCAAAAAGTTAAAGTGGTCACAAAATGCAGTAATTTATTTATTCTTACTAATTGGTTGTTTAATGCTTGCTTTTTTAGCATTATTCTTGCCTGTAGTAGAAGGATTAATCATTGCAGCAATGATCTTGATTTTATATAAAATTCGTTTACGAAATGAAAAAAAGAGAAGTGCTAGCGCTTAAGCTAGTGCTTCTCTTTTTTTATTATCTAAAAATTATATACTTACTTACGATAGCTTCTTATACATAAGTGCTAATACCCATACATAGATTAAGTGTCCAATTGACCAGTAAACGAAAGCCTGCCAATCATTCCAAAGTGGTACTTCTTTAATAGCAAGTTCACTTAAAATAAAGTACAAGCCAAAAGTAGGTAAACTTAGCAGGAAACTTAAAACTAGTAGTTTCCAAAAGGAAGGGCCTAAATGTAAACGTTGTGCTATATAAACAAAGGCAATAGAAATGATGATTGAAATAAGCACATGAAAGAGGAACTCTATGGGTTCTGACCATTGAACAGTGCTGATTACTGGTATGAAATCCACATTTAACAACAACGTATATACACCAATATGGGTTATATGTTCAATAAATTTTAGGATAAGACCTAAGAGAATACCGTTCATTAAGCCAATGTATATAGCTAGAAATGTTGAACGGTAATTTCGCATTAGAAATCCTCCTCTATTCGTTGAGAACTCTTATAAAACCTAAAACTCCCAGTAGCCAATCTGTCCTTAGTCTTAACTTCTATTCTGTCATGACAGGGTTCACACATGTATGTATGAATAGGTCGATTTCTAAGTTTTTTTGCTAATGGAGCATCATCAGGTAGCTGATTAATAGTGTCGCAAATTACACATTGCACTCGCATATGCTTACCCCCCTCTATTCTACGCGAACAGCATTTACATGCTTGATGGGATGGTTAATATTTGATCCATCTTCAAACAATACATATACAGGTCCATCGTCTACTATTTGCTTACCGTCTTGACTGAATTTTAAAATAATCGTCTGTGCTTTTTCTAAAGAAAATCGGTGTTCGTCTCCAGTTGTTGTTTCGATTATAATAGCAGAAGCATGTTCTTTTATTTCAGCATTTTTCAAAAAATGTTTTAGATAGATACCAAAAGTACCAGTTAGCATTTTTGTTTTTTCATATTTTTTTTCGCTTTTTAACGTAGGTGGGTAAGTTGCACCCTCCATTATTTCACGTGACCAATGTGCTGACATCTTTTTTGTGTATTCTTCTAACTCGTCTTTTTCGATATGTTTGGCTGTGAAAAAAGTGTTTAAATCGATGCGGCGGTCATCGAAAATCCATACGCTTGGATCAAGTGTAATATTAAATGCCACTTCGCCTTTAATTGGGATTATTCTTTCCATATATGGGGTGCCTCCTAATAAGTTGCCATGTCTAACTTAGTATAACTCTTTCGGGTTATGTTAAAAAGTAATAAGTATAATAAGTAAATATGATTATCAGGAGGCACTTGCAATTTATCGTAGAGAAAGATACACTTTACTAAGAATATATCAGGTAATGGGGGCGTCCTCATGGATACAGAATTACAACAATCGTATCAGGAAAAAGCGTATCTTCTGCTGAAAGCTGATGCTTTGAAAATAGCACAATTAATCAAGGTTCAAATGGACCATCTCACGATGCCTCAATGTCCTCTCTATGAAGAAGTCTTAGATACGCAAATGTTTGGTTTATCCAAAGAAATTGATTTTGCGGTTAAACTTGGGCTTATTGAGCGAGAAGAAGGAAAGCTTCT
>JBFELW010000409.1:0-2662 GCA_041551995.1 Paenisporosarcina sp. | reverse complement strand
AGCTAAGTTTCTGTCTTCATCTGTTTGAAAACTAATCACTAAAATACCAAATACGTCTTCACGCGTTTCAACAATGCGAATATTTGTAATACTGATGGCATGTTTGGCTAGGATTCCAGTCACTTCTGAAATCACACCTGGGTAATCAGGAACATCAACATACAGATCGAAAACTGTATACATGGCACCTTGTGAGGTGGTAGGTAATTCATCTCTAACATGCTTCGCCCTTGAGAAGTAGTGTTCAATCTCTTCCGGTTCAGCATGCTTGAGCAAGTTCTTGACGATTTCCATCTCATTTTCCCATTTAACCAACTGAAGAGTTAACTCCTGTCTATTTTGTAACGTGATATCGCGCCACATGATTGGATTGGAAGAAGCGATTCTAGTAATATCACGGAATCCTCCAGCTGCAAGTTGTTTAGTTAAAGGGAAAATTTCATTCTCTCCAGACAATTGGTGTACAAGTGAAGCGGCCACGATATGCGGAAAGTGACTAACAACAGCGGTCATATGATCATGTTCTTGTGCAGAAACTCGCAGTAATTTCCCTTTGGTTGAAGTCAATAACGCTTCTAAGTTAAGAATATTTTCTTCCTTTTCATTCTCTAAGGGCGTAAGCATAAAATATGCATTTTCAAATAAATGAGCTTTAGCGGCTTCTACACCAGATTTATGTGATCCAGCCATCGGGTGACCACCGATAAAGGAAATGCCTTTTTGTTTTAAAGTCTCAGCTTTTTTCATAATGATATTTTTTGTACTTCCTGTATCCGATAAAATGACATGTTTTTTTAGGGTCCAATCCTGTAGTTCGTTCATAAATTGAAGCGTTGCATTTACAGGAGTAGCAAATATAATGATGTCAGCTAATTGCGCTGCTTCTTTTACATGAACAGCCATATCATGAATAATTCCTAGTTTTTTTGCTTTTCGCACGGTATGAGAATCGATATCGTACCCAATGATATTTACCTCTGGGTTCTTTCGAAGGGCTAGGGCGAGAGAACCACCAATTAACCCTAGTCCAACAATGAGTATTTGTTTACTCATTTATAACACTCAGTTCTTTTAGCACCTCAGTCAACTTAGCAAGTAGCTGTTCATTTTGATTAGCTGTTCCAATTGTTATTCGAATATATTTAGGAACTCCAAGCGCATTTCCACTCCGGATGATAAAGCCTCTCTTTAATAATCCTTCAAAGACATCATCGCTGTTGGCTTTTACTTCAAGCAGAACAAAGTTTCCCTGCGACGGGTAAAGATGAAGATTATATGTTGAACTGTAATCTTCAAACTGCTTTTTACCACGTTCATTTTCAGAACGACAATGTTCGATAAATGCTTCATCACTTAGAGCGGCAACGGCAGCACCTTGACTAACAGATGTCGTATTAAAAGGCTCTCGCAATGTTTCGAGGTTCGCTATTAAATCCGCATGTCCAATTGCATAACCTACTCGAAAAGCTGCTAAACCATATGCTTTTGAAAATGTTCTTAAAATGACAACATTTTTGTGGTCATTTAAATACGTAATTGGATTTTGATAAGTAGGTTCACTCACATATTCATAGTAAGCTTCATCCAATACAATCAGGACGTTCTCAGGGACAGCTTGAAGAAAATCATTTAAATCTTTTTGATCTAATAGTACCCCAGTTGGATTGTTTGGTGAACATAACCAAACCACAGACGTTTGTTCATCAATTTGGTTGAACATTTCTTTTAAATCATGCTCCCCATCTTTTAAAGGAACTTCTCGAACTTCTGCTCCTTCAATTCTGGCATTATGACGATATTGTGGAAACGTTGGAGTAGCCATAACAGTGTTTGTACCGGGTTCGAGCAAGGCTCTCGCAATGATTAAAATCACTTCATCTGAACCATTACCAAATAACAATTGATTTTCTTCTACTCTCAAATGCTTGGATAATGTAGTTCTCAAAATACTAGAATACCCGTCTGGATAGCGTTCAAAATTAAATGACTCATTGTCTAAGAATTGTTTTACTTTCGGAGAAGATCCAAGAGGATTTTCATTTGAAGCTAATTTGACGATTTCTGACAAACCGTACATGGTTTTCACTTCTTCTACAGATCTTCCTGGTTGGTAGGCTTTCATTCCTACTAATTGTTTTTTCCATTTCATCTATGCTCGCCTCTACTTTCTACTTCGATAAATCGGGACGTAACTTCATTGCACCATTTAAATAAATATGATGGATATCTTGTTGAGCTAAATTGGTATTTACATGCATTAACACGCGAATACACAAACGTATCGCTTCTGGCACATCCATTTCATGTGTACACATAACTGGTACAAATGTCCATCCTGGAATACTTCTGACCGCCTTAGCTGGAAATGATGATGAAATATCGGTTGTGGTTGATATAATAACCGAAGCCACATCATCTGGGTTAACGTTATTCTTTTTCACCATTTCTAATACTAATCGTTCTGTTTCTTCTTGGATCAATTCCACTGTATCTGACTGGATTGTTGTCGCACCACGAACACCTCGTATCAATGATGTACCTCCTCTACCCATTTTCTAAGTTGTATGTCTGCACTTTGGCCAACTTCTTTTGAAATAACCTTCATGTAAGGCTCTCCTATTTTATTTAATAAAACAAAGTGAATCTCTCCATGAGATGATTT
>JBFELW010000408.1:0-2667 GCA_041551995.1 Paenisporosarcina sp. | reverse complement strand
TTTCGTTGTTTTATTGCTTCCAATGTGGACTCTAATCCTACACTACCAAGAACAGCATTTACTAAGATGCTCGCATCCGAATGAGTCGCAACTTCAACTAAACCTTGAGAACCATAGGAAAAGTCAATAGTTGGGAAATCTTTTCTTAAAGCAATCGCATCTTCTTCGAATTGAACAGACACTAGTGTAGGGTGGAATTCACGAATAATTTCTTTCGTTTTTTCCACGTTACGACCAGCAGAGAACGCAACAAGTTTAAAGTCTTCTGGATGTTCTTTAAGGATATCAATTGTTTGTACTCCAATTGATCCTGTAGCGCCTAATAAACTTATATGCTTCTTCATGTATTTCAATCTCCTTATCCAACAAAATGCAAGAAATGTAATAAAGGTAATACAAATAAAAGACTATCAAAGCGATCTAAAATACCACCATGTCCAGGCAACAAATTACCTGAATCTTTCACTTGATATTGACGTTTAAGAGCAGATTCTACTAAATCCCCTAGTTGTCCAAAAACAGAGGCTATGATTGTAACTGTAATCAATGCAATGATTGATATGGAAAAAGGTGAAATCAGTTGAAATATAAGGGCAAAAACAATGGCCGTCACGATTCCCCCTATAAAACCTTCAACAGTTTTATTGGGAGAGATCTCTGGCCAGAGTTTTTTCTTTCCGAATTTTTTTCCTATAAAGTAAGCGCCGGAGTCAGTGGTCCAAATAAGGCCTAGAGCGAATATGACATATTCGATGCCGGCTAATCGCGTTTCTATAAAGTAAAAAAAGCCAATTCCTAAGTAAAGTGCTCCTAAAACTGAAAAAGCAACATCATCAAATGTAAATTTATTTTTCATCACGACAATGTAGCTCAATAAAATAAGAATAGAAACCAGTACTAAATCAATTTTTGAATATCCTGTTACATCATATAAAAATAATGTCCAATCATTTGGCATCAAAAAAACAAATAGAGAGAATAACGTAATAAAGCCTGGTATGGAGAAAAGCGTTAAATCTTTTAACCTAAGAATTTCAAAAAGTCCTATAGCCGCTAGTGCATAAACAAGTAATGTAAAAGGTAGTCCTCCAATCAAGACTATTGGGATGAAGAATGCAGCTGCGATTAATGCTGTAAGTATTCGCTGTTTCAATTCATTATTCCCCTTTCAGACCTCCGTACCGGCGATTTCTTTTTTGATAGCTTTCAACTGCATCTAATAAGCAGCTTTCATCAAAATCTGGCCACAACGTATCTGTGAACCAAAATTCTGTATACGCTAATTGCCAAAGCATGAAGTTACTTAATCTAACTTCACCACTCGTACGGATTAGTAAGTCTGGTTCTGGAAGTTTGTATGTCATTAAATATTGTTCAATCATTTCTTCATTAATTTCAGTATGAGAAACAGTTCCTTCTTGCACTTGTTTTGCAATGATTTGAACCGCTTGCGTAATTTCTGCTCGACTTCCATAGTTCAAAGCAAAGTTTAAAATGAGTCCTGTATTTTCTTTCGTAGCTTCCATTGCTCTTTCAACAGCAGCTTTTGTATGCGGGGGTAATGTATAATCTTCTCCCATCATTTGTACACGAACATTTTGTTCAATTAGCTCAGGTAAATATGTACCTAAAAATTCTTCTGGTAATCGCATAATAAAATCGACTTCCAATTTAGGGCGTTTCCAGTTTTCTGTTGAAAACGCATATACAGTTAGTACTTTTAAACCTAAGTCGTTTGCAAGCCTTGTGATTTTCCGAACTGTCTTCATACCCTCATGATGACCTGCTACTCTTGGAAGAGCACGTTTTTTTGCCCACCTTCCATTGCCATCCATTATGATGGCTATATGAGATGGCATGATTTCGCTTTTGGCATGCGAAATCCGTTCTGCTATTGTTTGCTCTTGTCGTTCGGGTTTTCTCCGAATGAGTTTATTCAACATTTTGAATCCTCCACTTTACATACATCTCCGAACATATTCTTTCTTATCATATCAAAAAACACTTATATATTCTTCATTCTAACAAAAAAAAAGACGTCCTATTGTTTAGGACGCCTGTGGCATAAGAAAGTTCATTAATTAAAGTGAAGTTCGTAAGTTGTTCCACAATGTCGATGAGATAAGAAATTTGATTTAATTTTGATTATTTACTTCTTTATAAACCAAAAATAATTTAAACTTCTAAAATTTCTTTTTCTTTGTCCTTAGCCACTTGATCGATTTTTGCGATATGATCGTCAGTTAGCTTTTGTACATCATCAGTAAGACTTCGTAAACCGTCTTCCGTTATATCACCTTTTTTTTCTGATTTTTTCAAATCATCATTTGCGTCACGGCGAATATTACGAATACCGACTTTTGCCTCCTCAGCTTCTTTCTTAACAAGCTTAACCAAGTCTTTACGGCGCTCTTCTGTTAAGGCAGGGATAGCAATTCTAATGATTGTTCCATCATTTGTTGGCGATATACCAAGGTCTGATTTCATAATTGCTTTTTCAATATCCCCTAGTGCTGTTTTATCATACGGCTGTATGGTAAGTAAGCGTGCTTCAGGAGTTGCAATACCAGCAATTTGGTTGATAGGTGTTGGAGCACCATAATAATCGACAAAAATTTTATCAAGTAGTGAAGAGCTTGCACGACCTGCACGAATTGTCGATAGTTC
>JBFELW010000407.1:0-2671 GCA_041551995.1 Paenisporosarcina sp. | reverse complement strand
TTAATAAGGCGTATGAGGCAATATTAAATGGTACACCTAAAAAAACATCTGCACTCCGTTGATATAATTGACAAGATAATTTATTGTCTACTACATAGAACTGGATAAATGTATGGCAAGGAGGTAATGCCATCTCATCTACTTCAGATGGATTCCATGCAGTAATGATATGTCTTCTCGAATCAGGGTTATGTTTAATCGACTCAATAACATTTTTAAGTTGATCAATCGATTCACCATTACTATCAGGCCACGATCGCCATTGTCTGCCATAAACAGGGCCTAAATCACCGTATGTATTTGCAAAATTTTCATCCGAAAGAATAGTATCTCTAAAAATCGTCATCTGTTTATCAACTATTACTTTAAATTCATCGTCTTGTGAAGCTCGTAATCCGAAATTAGTCATATCAGGACCAGTATAATCTTCACTTTTCACCCATTTTTCGAAAGCCCATGCATCCCAAATATGGTTACGCTCTGCAATCAGAGTTTTAACATTCGTATCACCCTTAATAAACCATAACAATTCAGATGTTATAAGACGCATTGCTGTTTTCTTTGTTGTCATTAAAGGAAATCCTTTATTTAAGTCAAAGCGCATTTGATAACCGAATATACTTTTTGTTCCTGTACCAGTTCGATCACTTTTCATTGTTCCGTTATCTAAAATTGTTTGACATAGCTGCTTGTATTGCTCCATTCTTAATACCTCCGATTAATATAATGTTAAAAACCTTTTTCAAGGGGTACTTGAAAAAGGCTGTACTTGTTATGAAAGCCATTTAGGTGGCATGTTTTTTGACCAATATATATCACCTAATGAGTAGTGTTTAATGAATTGATCAGAAGCTGTATGATAGTGAAAATTAAAATAATAACCTTCCTGTGGTTTACGGTCGGTTCTTACATGGAACCGAATAATATCGGAACCAGTTGTCGTTTCGAATATATGGAAAATCTTCTCACTATGAGACCCTGAAGGATTTTCACTGATAGCCAATGATTGAAGTTTATGACTATCCATTTCTTGTAACGTCATTTCAATAGCTTCTTGAATCTTAGGGAAAACCACGTTATCAAACTCATGTGTAATAACAGGACCCACACGCGTGCCGAATTTTAATAAAGACTGCTCCTTAGCTTGAATAATAGCCTCTTCCATGAAGGTAGGAGTAGGTTGAATAATAGCCTCTTCCATGAATGGAGGAGCAGATTGATGTTCTGATAAATCAACTGCGTAAGTATGTTGGGTATGAGTAGCCGAAATTGACTTTTGTGTCGGTCTTTCATCTAATATATTTTCCCATATCGTATGGTTTGGTGAAATGACACCAAATGTTAAAAGAGCTACTGCAACAACTAATGTCTTTTGAATCCAACTTTTCATCAACAATCACCTACACTTTTGAACATTTTTTTACAAACTTTCAGGAAGTAATACGATTTACATAACTAAAGGTTTCATCTTTTATGTATTCATTGTACAATAAAAGCATAGAAACAGCTTGTTTTTTTTCAAGAGTAGGAGGAATTTTATTATGGATATAGATTTAGTAATTGGAATTGGTTTCTTACTATTACTCGCTTATTTAACTTCTTTAAACTTTACAGACTAACAATATGAAAAGCTGCCCTTTAACTTTAAAGGGCAGCTTTTCTAATGACAGTCTATATAACCATAATGAAATTTGGTGTTCTTACGAATGACTTGATTAAACCCAAACTGCTCAAACCACTGTGATCGATAATGTGTTTTTAACACAACCCTCTTTCGGGCCACTCTGACTGCTTCATTTATCCACTCTTCGGTTAGCTCGTCTTGTATACCCACATGTCTTAAAGGACTAATATTGCCTGATTCTTTAATAGTGGATTCAAACATTGGATCCATGTAAACAACATCAAAAGAATTGGTTTGTTGTTTTCTTAAAAAAGAGATAGCTTCCTCGGATACAACAGTAATCCGCTCCATTAAAGTCAAATACTCTAGATGATCCGTATAATGTGAATGGAAAGCCTCTTGCAGTATAAAGGCTAAAACACTTGAGGCTTCACAACCGGTGACGGACCCACTCTCTCCTACGACAAAAGCAGCAATTAAACTATCGGAAGCATAGCCAAGTGTACAATCGAGAAAAGAGTCTCCTTCAGCAAGATTGCAAACGTCAACTAAAGGGTCAGATTCCCCTCTTTCCAACCTTTTAATACGAAACATAGCAGAACTTGGATGGAAGAAAAACGGTTCTTTCGTTTCTAAACCGTAATACTCCCATCTCATTTTCGTAGCAACGAGAACATGACTAGCGTATTGGTTCTGTAATTGGATTACAGTTCTTTTTTGTCGATCAATATAAGGTAATCTCATTTTTAAAGCCGCTTCTTTGGCAAGCGTAATGGTGTGTTCTGTTGGTCTCCCAGCAGTTGTAACAATTATTTTCACGCAGAAGTTACTTGATTTAATACTTCAACTAAATGTTCTTTAATTTGTTCCATCGGAAAACCCTCTATTTGTTCACGGGGAATAAAGTATGCCAACTGACCATCTTTCCAAATGGCTATAGATGGTGAGCTAGCAGGAACTTCCTCAAAATATTCACGCATTTGGTAGGTAGCATCTTGATCTTGACCAGCAAAAACAGTAACCAAATGATCTGGTTTTTTATTGACC
>JBFELW010000406.1:0-2673 GCA_041551995.1 Paenisporosarcina sp. | reverse complement strand
TTAGGAACAAGTTTACTTTATAACATTTTATACGATGATCAAATTGATCAAATTAACTATATCTATAACGATGAGGGTGCAATAGTAAGTACCGCACCGCACCCACCTACTTCAGATATCCTATTTGGCACAGACCCATATGGATATTCGATTTTCCAACAGTTATTGGTAGGTATTAAGTATACAATTCTTATTACCCTACTTATCGCTACCTTAAGAGTAGTAGTTGGTTATTTATTTGGTGTCGTTTATGTATTTTACTTCAATCAGAAAAGCCGAAAAGTTATCAATTCTTTATCAGATGGCATGCATTTCTTGCCATTAACTCTACTTGTTTTTGTTTTGCTCACCCCTCTCCTTATTAATTTTAACGGCGTGTGGATTTTAAGTTTTACGGAACGGTTAAGTATACAAGTTTTAATCATGTCCGTTATTGTTTTACCTGTTACAACCAGTTTGATCGGAAACGAAATGAATGAGACATTAAAAAAAGAATATGTACAGAGCTCTGTCGTTATGGGTGGTTCATTAATTTGGATTTTACTTAAGCATATTAATCCTCAACTGTGGCCAAAACTTGTTCTTTTTTGGACGCAACATATGGTACAAGTACTTCAAATGTTTGTCCACTTAGGTATTCTAAATATTTTTGTTGGGGGTGCAGCTTACCACTCCGACACGCCAAATCGTTTAATACCAGAAATATATGAGTTATCCGGAATGATCGCCATTTCTAGGGAAGTCTTTGTTACCAATCAGTTTTGGATGATTCTACCGCCTTTGTTCATTTTCATGTTACTCATTTATTGTTTCAATATGATTGCTGATACTATTTCTCAAAAACAACAAGCACCATTATATAAAAAAATAAAGAAACCAAAGAAAGTTGTTAATCAAACTACCGAACTTACAATCGATGCTAAAAGTTTTACTAAATTGGGTGAATTGAAATAATTTTCTATCTAGACAGGAAAAGAATCCAGTAGCTTGTCACTGGATTCTTTTTCATATCATTTAAACTTTACTTTCGTTTAATAAAGCAGCTCTCGAACGCTTTGGAAAGAGCATAGACCAACCGATAATAGTGGCTATGATTAATAGGACTAGGTAAGCATACAAACCGTATGGTATCGATAATGCGATGAAATGCCCGCCTGCAAACAAACCTGTCACCAGTAAGATAATGAAATTTTTAGCGCTTTGCACTTCATTTGCGAAGTCAAAGGACTGAGAAAATGGATGTGGATCATCGATTAAAATCTTATACGTGATTAATACCTGTAAAATGCCGACAAACAAAACAATCAATAAGTCTGGTAAAATTCTTATCGAAAAAATCCAAATGAATAAGAGACTTATCATTAGAAGTATAGGAATATATAACTTCACTAAAAATGCTTTAAGTGTAGCGCTATATAGAGAAGACGGATGACTGATTGGAGCTGCCCTATAAATCCAACTCCCTTTATAACTTCCTGAGAATTGAAGCATATGTATGACTGAGGGAATCATGAGATTACAAAAATAAATGGACATATACATTTTACCTTTAGCTATCTCCTCTAATGGATACATTCTTAGTTCATTAAATACAAACAGTAAAGGAAATATAATGGATAGTCCAAGTTGTGGGTATACCTTTAACTTGAACTCTCTTTCTTGCTTCATCATAAGCGAAGCAAAGCGGAAAATAATTCGTTCTTCTTTATTGATACAAATCAGTCTGGACCAAAAGATTTCAAAACCTTGCCATTTCTTTTTGCCTTTACCAGTTTCAGTTAATAACTTTTGTAAATTGCGTTCAAATGAAGGCATTAATCGGTAATATAGAAAAAATGAAATTAATGGTACACAAACAGCAAGTGCTGAAAATACAATCATTTCATCCGAAAACTTCTGATGAAGTAACAGTTCAAAAGGGGCCCCGTACCAAAAAGCAGGTAGTAGAGCATGCCACCACATGAACGTATACGAAATGTCTGCATGAACAAACTCAAACGATCGTGCAAGCAGTTGATAGCCAACTAAAATACTAATGGAAAGAATGATTTGTACATAGTTAATGATGTCTTTTAAACGTTCTCCGTCAAAAATCCGTAATATAAATAAGTAGACTAAAGCAGTAACAACGACAACAAATAGGCTAACAAAGATTAACTCTGCCAAGAAAAGTAGAGTAAATAAAATGCCCTGACTTATTATACTGACTACAACAGGTATGGCTACAAATGCAGCTGTGATAAAGGACATATAGATGATTACATGAAGCGTTTTTGCTGTACTCAAAGTCCGTTTACTGATTGGTTTGATGCCCAATATATTCTTGTCTCTAACATCCAATAGTACTGTCGAGAAATCCGATATCATGGTCGTCATTAAGATAAACATAATCATTCCGAACACGAGGCTCATTTGAAACATATAATTCTCGCCTAGTAATATAAAGGGTATCAATATCAAACCATAAAATGCATATAGTCCCAGTGATTTAAGAAAGTTATTTCCTTCCTTTTTCTTTATCCCGTTAAATATTGTCGGCACACGTCTTTGATCCATTGTTAGTTTAATTTGTAGAATTTTTCTTAAAACAACATAATCGATTCCAAATGCAATAAATACACGTTTAAAGACGTCTAAAAATCTTAAAGATTTGAAGTCATCCATTATGCTGTT
>JBFELW010000405.1:0-2685 GCA_041551995.1 Paenisporosarcina sp. | reverse complement strand
TTTAGAGAGGACCATCACCGGCTGAAAGTGGTCTGAGCTAACAACTTATGGAAATGCACCTCTGAGCGCTAAGCTGAAACATTCAGTAAGCTAGCCGTATTGTCTGCGTTACAGACTTTAAGCGGAAAGTGATGTGTACCAATCATCCTTTCAACCAGAGTGGAACCGCGCATCATGCGTCTCTGTCAGTCACTGACAGAGACGCTTTTTATTTTGCCCAGAAAAGTGGAGGGCGTCAGTCAGTCGCAATGTTGTCGCCACACATTTATTACCTATCGTGTATCCATTGAGGCGTGGTTTGCCAGTGAATTAGAGAGCGCGATTTAGCTACCCATCTCGACTAGTTAACTTGGTGGAGAGAAGTGTTTGAGCGATAAATAGTCTATTTTGAGCGATAAATGCCCAGATTGAGCGATAAATCTCCAGATTGAGCGATAAACACGCCACATTGAGCGTTAAATTTTTCACAAGCAATAAAAAACAAAAATTAAGCATCAAAACGTTTAGTCATAATGAACAAAGGAGGAACCAAATATGTTTTCACGTATGAAAGAAGATATTGCCGTTGTATTTGAGCAGGATCCAGCCGCCAGAAGTATGATCGAAGTGGTCCTAACCTACGCAGGTTTACATGCCATTTGGTGGCATCGGATTGCACATGAGTTATTTAAAAGAAAACTCTTTTTCCTCGCACGTTCTGTTTCACAAATCAGCCGGTTTTTCACCGGGATAGAGATTCATCCTGGTGCAAAAATAGGACGTCGTTTCTTTATTGACCATGGAATGGGTGTGGTAATAGGGGCAACATGTGAAATTGGAGACGGGGTAACTATTTTTCAAGGAGTAACACTCGGAGGGACTGGGAAAGAATGTGGTAAACGCCATCCGACGTTACATGATAATGTGCTAGTAGCAACTGGAGCCAAAGTACTGGGAGCCATTACGATTGGTGAAAATAGTAAAGTTGGCGCAGGATCAGTAGTGTTAAAAGACGTACCAGAAAACTCTACAGTTGTAGGGATTCCAGGAACGGTTGTTATTCAAGATGGCGTTAAAGTGAGAAGAAACTTAGATCACCAAGACATGCCTGATCCCGTCGCAGACAAATGTAATATGTTAGAGCGTGAAATTGCTACACTCCAAAATGAAGTAAACCGTCTGATTTTAGACATTGAAAAGGAGCGAAATATGAAATGAGTATCCACATTTATAATACGTTAACACGTAATAAAGAACTGTTTGTACCACTAGAAGAAGGTAAGGTCAAAATGTATGTATGTGGACCGACCGTTTACAATTACATCCACATTGGAAACTCACGTCCAGTCATCGTATATGATACAGTTCGTCGCTATTTAACATATCGTGGGTTCGAAGTGAATTTCGTTTCTAATTTCACAGACGTAGATGATAAAATCATCAAAACAGCAAATGAGCTTGGAGAAGATGTATCAGAACTAACTGGCCGTTTTATCGAAGCGTACTATGAAGACGTGATGGCGCTGGGTTGCCAAAAAGCAGATGCCCACCCCCGTGTAACAGAACATATGAATAGCATCATTGAATTTGTTGAAGTACTAGTAGAAAAAGGATACGCGTATGAATCGCAAGGGGATGTTTATTACCGAACTCGTAAATTCGATGGCTACGGCAAATTGTCTCATCAATCCGTAGACGATTTAAAGATTGGCGCACGAATTCAAACCGGTGAAAAGAAAGAGGATGCCCTCGATTTTGCTTTATGGAAAGATGCGAAGCCGGGTGAGATTTCTTGGGAAAGTCCTTGGGGTAAAGGTCGTCCAGGTTGGCATATTGAATGTTCTGTAATGGCTCGTGAACTTTTGGGGGATACGATTGATATTCATGCTGGTGGTCAAGACTTAACATTCCCTCATCATGAAAATGAAATTGCACAATCCGAAGCCTATACAGGCAAACAATTTGCTCGATATTGGATGCATAATGGGTATATTAATATTGATAATGAAAAAATGTCGAAATCACTAGGAAACTTTGTGTTAGTAAATGATATTCGCAAACAGATTGACCCACAAGTATTACGTTTCTTTATGTTATCGGTCCATTACCGTAACCCAATTAATTTCTCGCAAGAACTTGTTGAACATGCAAAAGCGGGTCTTGAACGTATTCGAACATCTTATGCTAATTTAGTGCACAGATTAGACGCGTCACCTGAATTAGGTGATCATGCAGATATCTGGTTGCACAAACTTGAAGAGGTACGCACACAATTTGTGAAGTCGATGGATGACGACTTTAATTCAGCCAACGGAATTGCGACATTATTTGAACTGGCGAGTTTAGCTAATACGTACTTACTAGAGAAGCATACGCAAGCAGGGGTGCTGCAAGCTTTCATGACATTAACAAAAGAACTTGCAGGCGTTTTAGGTATTGAAGTGGATGTAAAAACGGAAGTCCTTGATGAGGAAATTGATGCTTTAATTGAAGAGAGAATTCAGGCAAGAAAAGAGAAGAATTTTCAGCGTGCAGATGAAATTCGAGATCAATTGAAAGATTTGAATATTATTTTGGAAGATACGCAACAGGGCATACGTTGGAAACGCGGATGATGAGAGAGTATACATTGCGTTCAGCGGATGTGAAGCAACTCAATTCGCTTGCACTTGCGTATATGGGGGATGCTGTACTAGAGCAATATGT
>JBFELW010000404.1:0-2700 GCA_041551995.1 Paenisporosarcina sp. | reverse complement strand
TCCACTTCCAGATACTTATATTCTTCTATTTGCCCACTGCTTTTTAACTTCTTTAATTCCACCTGATAAAAGTCAATAAAGTCTTGATCATCTACGTATGTTATATAAAATGGAGAACAGAAATCCTCCCTCCCTTTTAATACCGTTCGATTAGGAAGTGGGATTGATAGCTCTTCTAGTTCTTCTGAGTACTCACATTCATAGGCATTAGTTGAAAATAGATAACTTTTGATGTAGTTATTAAGATCTAAATTCCAAAAGTACAGTAGCATTAAAATAAATATAGGAATTGTTATTATTAAAAACTGTTTAGCTGTTTTTCCACTTTTATATTTAACTATTATGATTACGCTGGCAATCATACCAATCAACAAAAAAACTGTGTAAGGAATATATAGTATATTTCCTGCCATAGTTACCCCCTAAGTAAACCTACTTTTGCATTATTTAATTTACTTGTATACCAACTATAAGCGCATTGTTATATTTATACTATACAGAATTACCAAATTATTCAAAGGGGACTTATAATATGAGAAAAACTACATTTAAAATTGTTACTGTCATTCTATTGTGCGTAGTATTAGGTGCTTTATTTCTCCCAGGGGCCGTTGATCGCTATCAATCTAAACAGGCAGCTAAAGGGGCCTTAGATAACTTAGTGAATCAAAATTATGAAAAGGCTTTTGAAAATATTTATTATTTTGACGTGGCTTCAGATTTAGAGCCTACCATTAAATTTAAAGAAGCTGAAACTAAATGGACACAGCGTGTGAAAGACTTAGAAGAAGGCGGAACATACGTCACCGATTATAAAGGGTTAAAGGTTAAGTTAGATGATACTTATCCTATAGGAAGTGTTGATTTAATCATCATGGAAAACGGCAAGGAAACGTTGAAGAAAAATGTTCGATTACTGTTTTTCCCAAGTGATAAAGGATGGAATTTAGGAGGCTTTAACTTCTATTCTGGTTATGATACTGATACTGAAGAAGCATGGGAGAAAGTTTGGAGTGGATATATTGAAAGTGACGCTTAAATAGCTCATTCTATCAATATGGAGTTCCTTGTTAAACGGCATATTCAGTAGTTTAACAAGGAACTCTATAATCTTCGTTATTCTTTAATGATAAGTCCAAGTGATTTTGCAAATCCCATCGCTTGGTCAGTCGAGACTGTACAACCTGCTAATTTATCGACACTCACCGTTAAGCCTTCGTATGTACATGTACTTAAATCAATCGTTGCCAAGCTTGTTTCAGTGAAGTTGACACTGTCTATTTCACATTCATTAAATAGCACTTTGTCAAAAGTACACTCAAAAAAATCAGCTTTGTTCAGAGATGTTTTCTCAAACTTTACGTGTTTACATTTACTGAAACTAAATGCAGCATAATTTGCGACGCAGTCCTTCATTAGCACATGGCCAAAGCGACTTTGTGTAAATTGGGAACCGACTAATTTGGATTGATGAAATTCAACTCGATGAAACACAGACTGACCGAAATCTACATTCGATAAGTCACAACGTTCAAACTTGCAATCAATAAACTCCACTTGTTCGAAACGGGTCTCTGCAAAAGATACGTCCTGAAAATGGACTTGATCAAAACTTAATTTGTTTTCGGGTAATTCCATTAAAGGCCATATTGACACTATGCCTCTAGTTATAAACCGCTCATCTTGCACTTCAATTAAAGCAGACACATCCAATTCATCTAATTGTTTAGGAATCTTCGGCTTATCTATTTTCATTCACTTGCACCTCTTTTTACCTAATAAATAAACTTTACTAGTTTTCATCCAAGACGTTTACAGTAGTAGCAACTGCTCGGCCGGGAAATGATTCTTCTATTTTGCTATATGTAATATGCACTTCGTCATATTCTTTTACGATTTCTCGTTGATCAATTGACAAAGAAAACCAAATAGCCTCTGTCGCTCCATCTATTATTTCATCTTCAGTTTGGCCTTTTAGCTCCTCTTTATCTACCCCATTAACAACCAAGATACGTTGTCCATCCATAATTGCCACAGTTCCTTCAATTGACATCGCACTAGGATTTTGCGTTTGATTCATTTGATAATAAAAAGTAATGGAACCTACTACTGCCGCTATTCCAATTAGTACAATTGAAATTATTAATACTACTGCTTTATTACCCTTCATGGTGGTATACCTCCTAAATCGGGTTGGATTTATTTCATTTTAAAAATCAATTCCAATGATACCTTTTCATTATATCGATACTGTATATCGATAAGATAGAAAAAAGAGCTAGATAGTGTTTCTAGCTCTCAAATGTGTAGCATAATCGAATCATGTCACGACATAGTAATCCATTTTCATAAATGGGGTCATCGTAACTTCGGCTAAAGTAATCGAAGTCCACACCAACAATACGGAATCCACATTGTTGGTATAAACGGAGTTGAGGGATACTGGAATTCCCTGTGCCAATTTCGACTTGGGCATATCCTCTTTTAGAAGCTTCTTCTACGGCGTGAGAAATTAACTGTTTGCCTAACCCTTTGCGTTGAAAAGATTCCTGAACGGCTATGTTCATAATTTCCACGACTACCTTCTCTGTCTCTTTTAAGACGTACACGCCTATTACTTGATCTTCCTCTTCTCCAATATATATAAGTCCAGTCTTTACATAGGATTCTACAATTTGTCGAGAGGGATCGGCTAATAAT
>JBFELW010000403.1:0-2703 GCA_041551995.1 Paenisporosarcina sp. | reverse complement strand
TATTAGCATTATTCTATAAATAGTCATAAAACCCTATTTTTATTTATAATATCATATTTTTTAACACAATTAGTCATTTGAATGTGTCATAATACTTTGTTATTTTGAAATAATTTGTAATTACTTGAATGATTACCAGTTTTTTGACTGTAGATAGGATTTTTAATCTCAAAAAACGCCCAAGCACAGTGCTTGAGCGTTCTGAATTAGTATTTTAATCTCCAATTGTTGCGCGAATAAATTCACGGAACAATGGTTGTGATCGGGTTGGTCTTGAAACAAATTCCGGATGGAACTGTGATGCAACAAAGAATGGATGATCTGGGATTTCAATAATTTCGATTAGTCGGCCATCTGGGCTTGTGCCAGAGAAAACGAATCCAGCCTTTTCAAATAACTCTCTATACTGATTATTGAACTCATAACGATGACGGTGACGTTCGTATACAAGTCCTTCCCCATATGCTTGATACGCTTTTGAACCAGGCACAAGCTTGCAGGGTTGAAGTCCTAGACGTAATGTTCCACCTAAATCTTCTATGTCTTTTTGTTCTGGCAATAAATCAATAATAGCATGCGGTGTTTGTGGATTTAATTCAGATGAATGTGCATCTTTAAGATCCAATACATGACGAGCAAATTCTACCGTAGCTAATTGCATACCTAAACAAATGCCTAGGAAAGGTACATTGTTTTCACGAGCATACGCTGTCGCTGCAATTTTCCCTTCAACTCCTCGATCACCAAAACCACCTGGAACTAGTATTCCGTCAACATCGCTTAACCATTCGGCTACATTTTCTGTTGATACATGTTCAGCATTGATCCATTTCACTTCAATATCTGTATCAAACTCAAACCCTGCATGCTTCATAGCTTCTACAACGGAAATATACGCGTCTTGAAGTTCTACGTATTTACCTACAAGGCCAATACGCACTTTTTTCGAGAGATTTTTCACTCGATCTACTAATGCAACCCATTCAGTCATATCCGCTTCAGGAGCTTCGATTCCAAAGTGATTAAGAACGATTTGATCCATATGTTGATTTTGAAGCATTAACGGTACTTCATATAATGATTCAGCATCGCGTGCTTCAATGACTTCGCTTGATTTTATATCACAGAATAACGCAATTTTATCTTTCATGTCTTGTGGAACAGCATATTCAGTTCGCACTACGATGATATTTGGTTGAATTCCTAAACTACGTAATTCTTTAACACTATGTTGTGTTGGTTTTGTTTTCATTTCACCAGCAGCTCGAATATATGGAATTAACGTACAATGAATATACATGACATTCTCTGCACCATAATCGCCTTTCATTTGACGTATAGCTTCTAGGAATGGCAATGATTCGATATCTCCTACCGTACCACCAATTTCTGTGATTACCACATCTGCATTGGTTTCGGAACCAGAACGTACGAGACGTTCTTTAATTTCGTTCGTGATATGCGGAATAACTTGAACTGTACCACCTAAATAATCACCACGACGTTCTTTTTTCAAAACTGCAGAATATACTTTTCCTGTTGTTACATTCGAATATTTGCTTACGTTTATGTCGATGAAACGCTCATAGTGTCCAAGGTCTAAGTCTGCTTCTGCACCATCATCTGTAACGAATACTTCCCCATGTTGATATGGACTCATCGTTCCTGGATCCACGTTAATGTATGGATCAAATTTTTGTATCGCCACGTTTAATCCGCGATTCTTAAGTAAACGACCAAGTGAAGCCGCTGTTATTCCTTTACCCAGTGATGAAACTACACCACCTGTAACAAAGATATATTTAGTCAAAGCCAATTCCTCCTAGAATGAAATGAAATAAAATGAAAATCGTCAAGCTTTATTGTGTTTTGGGAATCTGTGCCTAGCCTTATGCGTTAGATTATATCTATAGCCCAACCATATCGAAGCTATATTATCGATTCAGGCGTGTTTGGTGTCGAACCTTCTTATTCTGTTCAACATGACTTAGAGTCAACCAAGCTTGTCATCTGCGCATTTCCATGAAAAAAGCGCCCCACCTGCAGTGTTTGCAGAGGGAGCGCATTATATAAGCGTTCAATCTCCCTTTTAGGGAGCCCAAGTAAAAGATTAATCGGAATAGCTTCAGAAGTCAAGTCCTATTCTTCTTCCTCTTCTTCATCTTCATCTTCGTCTTCAACGATTTCAAAATCGTTATCTGTTTCAACTAAGTCAACAGCAACTTCTACTTCGATCTCTTCTACATCGTCATCATCATCATCATCAAGGTCGAAATCTTCTTCGTCCCCATCCACATCTTCAACGAATTCATCGAAATCATCTTCGAATGTGATTTCATCTTCATCTGTATCATCCAACTCATCATCATCCGCGTTAGATTTAGATTTCTTTTTGCGGACTTTAACTGTCGGTGCAGTCTCTTCTTCTATTTGTTCCACTGGGTACCATTCACGCAGACCCCAACGGTTTTCTGATATCGCAAGAAAACGGCCGTCAATATTCATGTCTGTATAGTATTGGAGCATACGCTCCTTCATTTGTGCATGTGTAAATCCGTTTACCGCTCTGATTTCATCTAATAACTCTTGAAGAGTTAAAGATTCATGTTTCTCTTCTAAGATTGCATATCCTAAATCGATAAACGATTCTTCTTTTAGTTGTTCTTTTGTCATCTCACGAAATTTCAAATCGTGCACGTCCTT
>JBFELW010000402.1:0-2706 GCA_041551995.1 Paenisporosarcina sp. | reverse complement strand
GAATCTATGTGGAACCTTCAGCTGCTTCAGGTCTTTTAGGTCCTGGTGAAATAATGGGGTCTAGTTATGCTGAAGACCACAATCTAAATATGGAAAATTCTACACATATCGTATGGGCAACAGGTGGCGACCTTGTGCCAAAAGAAGACATGAAGGGGTTTTATGAAAGAGGTAAAATGTTAAATGAGTCATAAATAGACCCAGTCTAACTAAAACTGAGTCGGATAGTTTTATTCTATTTGGAGACCCTATTTCTGTACGGTTATAAAAAAGAAGGAGGGAATTGATTATGCCTCGTAATACTCCAAATCCAGATGATCGAACAGACAATGTAGAAAAACTTCAGGACATGGTACAGAATACGATAGGTAATATGGAAGCAGCTGAAGAAACAATGGCATTTACAGATGGGAAAGAACGTGAAGCCATCAAATCGAAGAATGAACGACGTGAAGCAAGTATTGCCGGTTTCCGAAAAGAAATCGAAGACGAAGCTAAAGCAAGAGAAAATGGATACCAATAAGTAAATATAGGGTGATTTTAGTGGGGAGTGCGTGTGAGAAACATATCTCTCCCACTTATTAGTAGTGATAAGTAAAAAAAGGGAAAGCCGAGATTGCAATGCGCATATCTCGGCTTTTATGTCTTTATTAAACGGTGTTATTAATCGTTACTTGTGGGGTGTCTTTCTTCCGTTCGGGAACAGGGGAAATTCGCCACACTATCTCACAAATACCCACATGAAAAAATTACAGGATTCTATAATTATAAATTCGAAATTGGATAACATAAGTAAACAAAAAGGGAGGTGTCTATTTTGACGAACAATCAAGATAACTATACACAGTCAGGAACAAATATTGATGAGGTAAAAAGAAAGAATGATCATTCAGGATTGACTTATAACGAAGTGAAAGCAATGCTTGCCAACGCATCTAAGAACCAAGAAATACGAATTCCTAATCAACCACAGAATCAAGATAAAAATTAAAATCATCATATTAATTAACAAATATCCCACTGCAATCTTCGTTAGGGGATATTTGTCATTCTATTTTTCTATTAAAATAGGTTTACATTTTTTATAAAAAGTAAATACTATCGTATAAAACTTTATATTGAAGACGAACTATAGGTGATCTAAATTTCCAATTTACAGCTCAGAAGAGGAAGAGAGATGTGTTTATGAACTTATCAATTAAAATTATTATCGCTTTAGTATTAGGTGCGTTGACTGGAATTTTATTAAACTTGTTTGCACCAGACTTTTTCCCACCTTTAGATACATACGTATTTAACCCTATAGGTAAGATATTTATTAATTTAATCACCATGCTCGTTGTACCGATTGTTTTTATTTCGATTGTACTAGGCACTGCCGGTCTCGGTGACCCCAAAAAACTAGGTCGAATAGGACTGAAAACACTTCTTTACTTTCTTGTTAGTACTTCCATTGCAATCAGTATTGCTCTAGCCCTAGCTTATTTATTTGAACCTGGGAATGCAGGAACTTTCCAAACAGAAGGCCTGGAATATAGTAGTGAGAAAGCACCACCAATTTCAGATACATTATTAAATATTATTCCAACTAATCCAATTCAAGCATTTGCTGAGGGTAGTATGCTTCAAATTATCGCCTTCGCCATATTTATTGGATTTGCTCTGACTATGCTCGAATCCAAAGTCGGACGAGTGAAGGAACTTTTTGAACAAGGTAATGAAATTATGATGTTCCTTGTCAATCTGATTATGAAATTCGCTCCATATGGTACGTTTGCACTTATTGCTTCGGCCATTGGAAAACAAGGATTAGGAGCTATAAAAGCCATGAGCCTATATATGATTGTCGTTATATTGGCATTAGTGGTGCATGCAATTGTTACTTATGGATCGTCTGTTTTATTTCTAGCTAAGAGAAATCCGATTGATTTCTTTAAAGGATTTGCACCTGCTATGAGCGTCGCTTTTAGTACATCTAGTAGTAGTGCAACTCTACCAATATCTATGAGCATTGCTCAAAAAAACCTGGGTGTCCCAAAATCCATTTCTAGTTTTGTTCAACCACTAGGAGCTACAATAAACATGGATGGTACTGCAATCATGCAGGGTGTTGCAACCGTCTTCATTGCTCAAGTATATGGAGTAGAATTAAGCTTCACTTCTTTATTAATTATCGTCCTAACAGCGGTACTAGCTAGTATTGGAACAGCTGGTGTTCCAGGTGTCGGCCTTATCATGTTAGCAATGGTTTTGACTTCAGTAGACTTACCTGTAGAGGGTATCGCACTTATCATTGGAATAGATCGCTTACTTGATATGGCAAGAACAGCTGTTAATATTACGGGCGATGCAGCGTGTGCTGTGGTTATATCTAAATCAGAAGAATCATTTATTAATGAAACTAATGCCTAAATTATTTTTGCTAAAAAGAGTTAGTCCTTAAATGGATTAACTCTTTTTTGTGTATAGCAACTTTTTATAAGCTACTATTGTAACTACGCATATGTCCAACCTTTATTACTTCTTAGTAATATACTACTATTATCAGTAAGGCTAGTTGTTTGACAATAGGCGCTTACAAAAATATAATTACTTACATAAAGTAACCTGAAAGTTGAATTTTCTTATCATTTTTTTGAATACTAAAGGGGATAATAAAAATGAGCGATATACAAAGTGTTCCTAGAGAAGCTTTAGATGTTTTAG
>JBFELW010000401.1:0-2713 GCA_041551995.1 Paenisporosarcina sp. | reverse complement strand
ACCTGAAAAATAAAACGGCTAACATTCGTATCTTTATAATCTAAAATACCAAAAAAAAATCCCGCTAATGAAAGCGGGATTTTTTTATTTAATCTTTTTCTTCCTCTTCTTCTTCCATTTCTTGTTCAACTTCTTCATCCACATTCACATCATCTTCACCGTCTCCACATGCTCCTAATAATCCCGCTGAAAGAAAAGCAGCTGCTCCAATTTTCCACCATTTTTGACCTGAAATTGATTTTTTAATCACTGAAATCCCTCCAAATAAATTATTTAATCATTCATCTTGCTTAGTACTTAGATACCCAAAACTTCTATTGGAATAAACCTAGATATTCGTTTTTTTGGAAATTAGGTAAAACTTCTCATATAAGCATTGACTAATTGAATATGCTTTTGGTATGGTTATTTTATTAAACAGAAAGCAGGTGAGGTATTATGGCAACTTTAAATGCGAATGTAACTAAGCGAATTGGCATGTTCCAGTTATCTCATCACACGTGTGCTTTCTAAAAAGTAGATCGTTTCTTGTGATGTGTATTTAACCGTGGCTGCCTCTTCGCAGACACGGTTTTTTATATACACAAAACAGGAGGAATACACATTGAAAACAATTAAAGATTATGGATGGAACGAATCTTGGGAAACTAAATGGACAAAACAAATAACGAACGAGAAATTACATGCAAGTGTCGCTGGACGTGTCATGCTCGAACATAAGCATATGTATCGTGTTGTTACAAATGACGGTGAGTGGTTAGCTTCACTTTCTGGAAGTTTTAAGCATCTTGCAAATGACCGTCGTGATTACCCTGCAGTAGGAGACTGGGTAGCGATTGAAAAAATGCCTGGAGAAGAAAAAGGAATAATTCATGGCATCTTGCCACGGACATCCATATTTTCTAGGAAAGTTGCAGGTACAGCAACCATTGAACAAATTGTTGCTGTAAATGTTGATATCGTCTTTCTTGTCATGTCGTTAAATTCAGATTTTAACGTTCGTCGACTCGAACGATATATGATTGCAGCATGGGATTCAGGAGCGAACCCAATAGTCGTTTTAACCAAGAAAGACGTATGTGACGATCCACAAACCTATATAGAACTTGCAGAAGCTGTGGTATTTGGAGTCCCTATTCACGTTGTTAGTAGTGTGACTGGTGAGGGAATCGTTGAGTTACAGGAGTTATTAAGCGAAGGGAAAACTGCCGCTTTACTTGGCTCTTCTGGCGTAGGTAAATCATCCTTAACTAACGCTTTGTGTGGAGAAGAAGTAATGGTCGTTAAAGAGATTAGAGAAAATGATGACAAAGGGCGTCATACCACAACTCATAGGGAATTATTCCGTATGCCTGGTGGTGGATTATTAATAGACACGCCTGGAATGCGCGAGTTCCAAATGTGGGACAATAGTGAAAGTCTTGACACTGGTTTTAAAGATGTCGAGGAACTGTCAAATGCTTGTCGATTTAATGACTGTCAACATACTGGGCAACCGGGGTGTGCTGTTCAAAAAGCATTGGATAATGGGACTTTGACCAGTGAACGCTATGGAAGTTATGAAAAACTAAAGCGCGAGCTGGCTTATATGGAACGTAAAGCCGATGCTGTTGCTCGAAAAGCAGAACTGGGTAAGTGGAAGCAAATTTCAAAAGATGTACGTAAGCGCCCTATGAAGAAGAGATAAAGCTTGCGCCTAAGAAAAATCAAAAAGCTGTACATTGTCGGTTACTCGACAGTGTACAGCTTTTATTTATCTTATACTTTGCTCCCTAATTTCTTTCCCTAAGTGCGCATACATTTTTAACTCTTCTATTAAGCCACTTACTTGTTCAGCGGCTTCTTCCACTAGGCCATCACTATCATAATCGAATCTATTTGGATCTAAAACTAACTGCCGTGGGATTGCATTGGCATATACCCCACGCATGACGGTTCTCATATTGTTCAAGCAGTTAATACCACCCTTCCCTCCACCAGCAATTGCTATTAATCCAACTGGCTTATGTAAGAATTGGGTACTTCCTAAGAAATCGAGCGTGTTTTTCATAGCTCCACTCATTGCACTATGATATTCAGGAGAAATCAACAACACTGCATCTGCCTCTAAAACAGCTTGACGTAATGACAGAACAACTGGGTTAGTTGCTTGTTCTTCTTCTCCATTATATAAAGGCACTTCCATAACACTTAAGTCCATCGTATGAATTCCATATGTTCTTTCAATAAATCGGGCTGCAATTGCCGTACGACCATGTTTACGTGGTCCACCGCTTATAACTAAAATTTTCATTACATTCTCTCCTTTTACAATCCACTCGGATCAGTTAATCCATGTTTAACTGCATAAAGAGCAGCTTGTGTACGATCTTGTACGCTTAATTTCGAAAAAATATTTGAGATATGTGTTTTAACTGTTTTCTCGGTGACAAATAAAGAAGAAGCGATTTCACGGTTACTCTTCCCTTTTGTTAGTTCTGATAATACATCTCGCTCTCTCGGTGTTAATGGATAGAGCATATGCAGTGGATTCTCGCGTGGTTCTCTATTTTTCATTAACTGTGTAGTAGCTTGTGGGTGCAATGTATTTTCACCACGCATAATTTTACGAATGGATGCTACTAAATCATCTGGTTCAATATCTTTTAGTTGGTATCCTGCAGCTCCCGCTTCAATGGCAGGAATGACATGATCACGATCTGAAAAGCTTGTT